>JAYVWQ010000313.1:0-7497 GCA_043785945.1 Akkermansia sp. | reverse complement strand
CGCGAGCCTCACCGGGGCGGGCGTCTTCACCTGGACGCCGGGCGTGCTCGGGACCAACAACCTGACGGTGCGCGTGACCGACAACGGCACGCCGCCGCTGGATGACTACGAGACGATCACCGTGGCGGTGCTGGCCCGGCCGGGCTTCAGCCGCAGCGTGCTCAACGGCTCGAACTATGAACTGACCTGGGGCACGCGGGCCGGCCAGACCTACGCCGTGGAATACAAGGACGACCTGGCCGCCCCCCTCTGGACCCCGCTCCAAACCAACACCGCCCCGGGCGGCACCCTCTCGATCACCAACGCCACCACCAACAGCAGCCAGCGGTTCTTTAGGCTCCGATCCGTGCCGTAAGTTAATCGTCAGCGGATTGGGGTTGGGATTTTGGAGCTGGGTGTTTTGCCAGAGGACGCTTGGTGGCCCCGCCCGGAATTGAACCGGGATTGTCGGTTTAGGAAACCGCCGCTCTATCCATTTGAGCTACGGGGCCAGCGGCGCAAACCGTACCGGGACGCGCGCTGGATTTCAACCAGGCATCAGTATCTTCGTGCGGAGCTTGTCTCTCCGTGCTGAGGTGCAGCCCTTCTGCGCAAAATTTCCCAAAATTTTGCCCATGCTAAGAGCCTGTCCGAACAACCCGGAGCGCGGACGTCTCGTCCGCGCGTTGTGTTGCGATTGTCTTTGAAACACGCGGGCGAGACGCCCGCGCTCCGGGCCAGGCTAGGAGTTATTCGGATAGGCTCTGAGCCGCGTCTTCCACTTCCATCGTTGGCAATCTGTTGCCTGAACCTGAGGATGGGAAGGGTCTTGAATGCCATTGCTTCGACGAGCGTGAGCTGTCCGCTGCGACCCGGAACATCTTTCCGCATTGGCCGATGCGGTGTGTTTCGCTAACGTCCCGCCACACATGAACAAAGTGCGTCTCGGCATCATTGGTCTCGGCAACATCGGCCAGCATCACGCTGCTTACCTGCTCGATGGCAAAGTCTCCCGCGCGGAACTCACGGCGGCCTGCACCCCGGGTGCTGCCGGGTTGGAAAAATATCGGGGCCGCGTGCCGCACCTGTTCACGAGCGGCGACGAGTTGATCCGCTCCGGCCAGTGCGATGCCGTCATCGTGGCCACGCCGCATTTTCAGCACACCTCCCTGGGTATCGCGGCGCTGGAGGTGGGCCTGCACACGATGATTGAGAAGCCCATCTCCGCGCACAAGGCCGACGCCGAGCGGCTCATTGCCTGCGCGCAACAGCATCCGAAACAGATGTTCGCCGGCATGTTCCAGATGCGCGTGGAGCCGCGTTACGCGAAGATGCAGAAGCTCATTCAGTCCGGTGAACTCGGCTCCGTCGTTCGCATCAACTGGATCATCACCGACTGGTTCCGCACCGAGGCCTACTACGCGAGCGGCGGCTGGCGCGCGACGTGGAAGGGCGAGGGCGGCGGCGTGCTGCTCAACCAATGCCTGCACCAGCTCGACATGCTGCAATGGCTCTGCGGGATGCCCTCGCGCGTGCGCGGCTTCTGCCAGCTCGGCCGCTTTCACAACATCGAGGTTGAGGACAACGTGACCTGCTACCTCGAATGGTCCAACGGCGCGACCGGCGTGTTCATCTCCTCGACCGGCGAAGCGCCGGGCACGAACCGCTTCGAGATCGTCGGCACGCGCGGCAAGCTGGTCCTGGAAAATAACAAGCTGACTTTCACGCGCAACGACGCGGACATGATCGAGTTCAGCCAGTCGGCCCAGAGCGGTTTCGCCAAGCCCGAGGTGTGGAACGTGGAGATTCCCTTCGCCGATGCGGGCCACGCCCACGCCACCATCATGCAGAACTTTGTCGAGGCCATCCTCGACGGCACCCCGCTCATCGCGCCCGGTGCGGATGGTCTGGGTTCAGTGGAATTGGCCAACGTGCTCCTCTACTCCTCGCTCATCGAAAGCCCGGTGAAGCTTCCGCTCGACGGCGCGGCCTGGGAATTAAAGCTCAACGAACTCATCGCCAGCTCGAAGCTGGAAAAGAAAGTGGTGAAGATCACCCACGACGACTTCACCAAGTCGTTTCATCGGTGAACGTCGCTAACGCCCGAACTGATCGCGGGCGAAGTGCGCCGCTTCATCCAGCGCGCTTCCCAGGTTTTTTTCCACGGGGATGGTCGTGGTGAAATTCTTCCCGCCCGCGCGGCCAGACACCCGGACTTCCGCCGCCGCCGGGTCGTAGATGATCTTCGCGAAGTCGCCGCCGGAAGCTGGCTGCCGTTCCCACACCGCAGATTCCTGCGCGTTGGAGAACTGGCGCACATCCTTCCATCGCGCTTGCAGCAACGACACCGGATTTGTCTCTGCGCCGCGCACCGCGCCCGCCGTGTCGAGCATGGCGACTTGAATGACGGGCGGGCGGGGATTCAACAGCGTGAGGGAGAACAGAATCACCGCCGTGGCCGTGGCGAGGCCAAGCGCCCAGCGCCACAGTCCGCCGCGCCGCTTCACCGTGTCGGGGTTGCCAAGCGTTTGCCGCACCTTGGTCTGCAACCGCTCGCGCGCGTAGGCGGGAAATTCTGGCTGCGAAGATTCCATCGCTGATGTCAGTGGGGCGGCTTTGCGGGCCAGCTTGGCATCGGCTTGCAGCCGTTCCCACTCCGCCTTGAGTTCAGGCTTCGCTGACAGCAACGCCTCAAGCTCCGCGTCCGTGCCTTGGTGCGCGATGGCCTTCATCGCGAGATCGAAAAACCGTTGGTCATTCATTGAGTTCATCGCCAAAACCCGGTCGTTTCTTTCAACTTTCCCTCACGTTTCGTAGCAGCCGACGTAAGGAAGCTCTGATCAATTTCCGTTTTTCTGCTTTCCGCTTTCTGCTTTTCCAGATGGAGCCTCCTCACGTCGGCTGCTACGAGCTTCATGGCCCTCACTCTCCCCGCCTTTCCCACGCTCGCCGCATCGCCTCCAGCCCGCGCTTCAAATAGACGCCCACCGAGCCGACCGCCACGCCATGCTTCTTCGCCATCTCTTCATAGCTCAATCCGCTCACGAAGAAATCTTCCAGCAACTCGCCTTGGGGCGGCTTCAACTCCGCCATCATCCCGCCCAGCATGTTCGCCAGTTCCTTTTGCGTCAGCGCCTCCAGTGGCGAGTCGCCCGCCGCTGCGGTTTCGCCGCTGCCGCCCGCCTCTTCGCGCGCTTCGAGGCTATCCGTCTGGCCGCTGCCGCGCTTGGCTGCGAAATGCTGCCGCAGCCGGCTCACCGCCCGATGATGCGCGATGCTCGCCACCAGCGGCTTGAGTTCCTCCACCGCGCGCACGTTGCGAACTTTCTCAACCAGTTCCTCCAACGCCTCAATGGCCACGTCCTCCACATCGCTGGGAAGGAACGGCTGCAACTTCGCGTGCGCCGCGCCGAAGGCCGCCGGCCAGAGCCACGCGAACGCCTCGTCCCACGCGGCGGAATCGCCGCGTTGCAAAGCGCGCAGGTCAGGCAACGGCACGACGGCAGAATGAGGGAAGCATCCGCGCCGGAGCAAGCCACCCCTCCCAAACTTCGTAGCAGCCGAGGTAACGAGGCTCTGATTAAAAAGAAGATTTAACCACGGATGACACGGATGAACACGGATTCGGAAAGCGGTCAGACTTTTTAGCCGCAAAGAACGCAGAGAGCGCAAGGAGGGGAAGGATTTTCAAACCGCTAATCCACGCTGATAAACGCTGATAAAACCAAGCCCCACCGTCGGCTTCCCGATTAGCGGCCATAAGCGTTTATTAGCGGTTCAAAAGTGTTTCGTTCGCTTCCCCTTCTCTGTGTTCTCTGCGTTCTTTGTGGCAATTCCTCCCATTCCCCATCCGTGTTCATCCGTGTTCATCCGTGGTTCAAAAACATTTTTGTAAGAAACCTCCCGGCGATTGCGATGGCATGGGTGAAGGCTGTTCCCAGTGAACAAACCAAAACCGGCGGCGGCCGCCCCCGGCACTGCGGAAAGGCCCTCGAACAAATACACGACTATGAAAACACTGACCAAAATCGCCCTCGCCCTCGTCCTGCTCGCCACCGCCGCCTCGACCCGCGCCGATTGGGTGGATGGCTACACCCGCGCCAACGGCACCTACGTGGGCGGCCACTCCCGCACGCCCGCCAACGGCACCCCGTACGACAACTACAGCTATCGCTGCTACCCCTCGCAGGAACCCGGCTACGTCTCGCCGCGTCATTCCGATTACGGGATCGCCCGCCCCTTGCCCTCGTACGATTTCAACCAGCCCGCGCGCCCGCTCCGCCGCAACGGCTACGGATTCTAAAACCACGGCGGAACCAATCACCCATTCAACCAAAACAAAATCATGAAAACCCTGACCAAACTCGTCCTCGCCCTCGCCCTGCTCGCCACCGCCGCCACCTCGCACGCGCAATGGAATAACGGCTACGCTCGCACCACTAGCACCTACGGGAGCGGCTACCAACGCAGCATGTCCAGCTACACCATGAGCTATTCGGGCTACAATACCCCGCCCTGCACCCCCGCCTACCACTACTCGCCCCCTGTGAGCGTGCATGGCAGCAGCACCACTTACGGAACCACGACATACCACAACTACTACAATTCCGTGGGTGGCTCGCTCTCCGGCACCACTCAACGCTACGGCAACACCAGCTACACCTCTCTCTCCGGCTGGTGAATCGCGTGATGGACCGTCGTGGACCGTCGTTCGTGTCGTGTTGCGGGTTGCTTTCTTTCCGGTGAGCGAATTGACTCCGAATTGTGAAATCATTCGCCGAGTGGACAGGAATATGGCTGACCATCGGTTTGGTTTTCTCCGCAATTCACAATTTGCAGGCCGCGCCGGCAGAAATGTTATCCGATCAACAACAGGCAGCTTTGATTAACCAATCCTCGCAGCTTCTGCGAGAAATCACGGAACTGCGGCAACAAAAGGAATGGGAAAAGGCTTATCCGTTGCTTCAGCAGTACATCGATCTGAAGCAGAAAGTGTTTGGTGATTTTGATCCTGAAGTTGCTGACGCGCACTTCATTGCCGGAGCGATTTATCGGGAGAGCGGAGAGTCCGTTAAATCGCTGCCGTATCTTCGACGCTCTCTTGCGATTCGTGAAAAGATCTTCGGAACCAACGCCCCGTCCGTCAATGCAGTCGTAACCAGTTTGGCGTTAGCGTATCGCGCGGCGGGAGACAACACTGCCGCCATTCCATGGTACGAGCGGGTGTTATCCATCCAAGAGAAAAGCTTTGGAGCAGAGCACACGAACCTTATCGCGGTGCTGAACACGCTGGGAGAATTGCACAGTTTGCGGGGAGATGTTTTACGCGCGATGCCGCTGTTCGAGAGAAGTTTGAAATTGACCGAGCAGATCGACGGCAATGCCAGCATTCGAGTTGCGGCATTGCTCGACCGGATGGGGAATATCCAACAGACCTTGGGAGCCTACGCAAAAGCAGAGTCGTTTCATCAGCACAGCCTCGCCATTCGCGAGAAAACGTCGGGTCGAAACCACCCTGATGTGGCGGCGAGTCTAAACAATCTCGGCTTGGTTTACAGAGCAGCGGGGAAACATGATTTGGCGTTATCGTCTCTTCAACGCGCACTCGAGATTCGCGAGAAAGAACTTGGACCTCGTAACCCGAAACTTTCCACTTTGCTTGGAAATATTTCTGTCGTGTATGTGGACGTCGGGAAATTTGACCAGGCGATGGAATTAACTCGGAGAGCTTTAACGCTCGCCACGGATGCCTTCGGTTCGGAGAACCAAGAAGTTGCGGCATGTCTGAATAATCTCGCGGAGTGCTATCAACGGCGCGGTGATTACGCGCAAGCAATTGAGTTGTTGCGTCGCGCCCTTCGAGTCTCTGAAGACACAGCCGGAACAAACCATCCGCAGGTTGCTATCATACTCAACAACCTCGCCAGCGCAGAACAGGATTTGGGCGACTATCGGGAAGCGTGCCAACTTTATCAGCGAAGTCTTCGGATTAAGGAATCCGCGTTTGGCAAAGACAGCTTGGAAGTCGCAATGATCGCAAACAGCATCGGAGGGGTTTTCATGGCGGTGCTGGACGCACAGGAGGCATCAGAATGGTACGACCTAAGCGCACGAATCAGCGTGAAGTTGCTTGGGATGGACAGCGACCTCGTGGCTACGACAATGAGCAACGCGGGATTGGCTCGCAAAGCACTGGGGCGTCATAAGGATGCCTTGGCTTTACTGAACGAATCGCTTGCCATCAAAAGGCGGCTGTGGGGAAACGACAGCCTTCAAGTTGCTCTGGCTCTCAACAATCTCGCGGACCTTTACCAAGATGAGGGCGATCTTTCTCGGGCGCGCGACACCCTTGAGCACTCCCTCTCTATCACCCGCAAGTTTCTTCACGATCAACATCCAGACGTGATGACGCGTCAAAACAACCTGGCGACTGTCTATCAGGCAGAAGGGGACTTCGGAACCAGTCTCTCGATCTTTGGCAACGTCACCCGTTCACTCCGGGAATACTTGGCTGGGCAACTGACGGCGATTTCAGACAGAGATGCTTTGCGTGTCCTTGGGTTGGTTTCTCACCGAGCGGCGATGCTCCATTCTGCCTGTGCGGAAGCCGCAGCGAAGATACCGAGCATGGGGAGTGTCGTCGGCGCAGAGCATTTATCATTGAGCAAAGGGTTGTTGGAAGAGATCGGTGTAGCTCGTTCCGCGCTCGAAGCAGACTTGTCAAAAAGCACCGCGCAACTGCGGAGTCGTTCCGAACAAATCCAAGTGCAGTTGACTCTGGCATCCAAGAGCGAATTGCCCACAAGCCAACGAGCGATGCGGATGCGTGAACTTCAAGCCGAGTTCAATCGACTTGAAGATCAACTTGCAGAACGATTGCGTCTCGTCGCGCAAACGATTCGGGACCGGAGATTGAACCAAACCGATGTCGCGCGAAGTCTTCCATCCCAGACGGTGCTGATTGATTTGGCGCTGTATGGCCGTTTTGATTTTTCTGCGCGGACAAATTCATGGAAAGAACTTCGTTACGCCGCCTACCTGACCTTCCCGCTGGCGAAGGACGCGACGAACCTGGTCGTGGAGCGCGTGGACTTGGGCGAAGCCGCGCCCATTGACGCGGCGGTGGAAACCATCACCCGGCGCATGTCTGCCGGAGAATTTCGCGCGAAGGATTTGGCGGCGGCGCTCCAGCGCGTGAGCGAGCTGGTGTATGCGCCGCTGGCGCGGCCGCTCACGAATGTTTCGCATCTCATCGTTTGTCCCGACGGGCAGTTGAGCCGGCTGCCGTTTGAGATGCTGCCGGTCGCGCCGGGCGGGAAGTATCTCATCGAGGAGAAAACGATCAGCTACGTCGGGAGCGGGCGGGAGGTGGCTCGCCTCGCGCTGCGAGGCGAGGACGGTGCAAAATCCAAGGTCCAAGGTCCAAAGTCGGCGGCGGCAGTTTCAAAGTCGCTGGTGATGGGGAATCCGGATTTTGATTTGGATTTGCGGAGCGCGGCTCTCCAGAGCCGCAGCACG
>JAYVWQ010000312.1:0-14320 GCA_043785945.1 Akkermansia sp. | reverse complement strand
CAACTGCTTCGCCTGCCACGGCCCGGACGACAACAAACGCAAAGCCAAGTTGCGCCTCGACAAAAAGGAGGACGCCTTCCTCGCGGCCAAGTCCGGCGACTTCGCCATCGTGCCAGGCGACGTGGCGAAGAGTCATCTGCTCGCGCGCATCGTGTCCAAGGACGAGGAGGAATTGATGCCGCCGCCCAAGACGGGCAAGAAGCTCACGACCGCGCAGATTGATTTGCTCAAGCGCTGGATCGCCGAGGGCGCGGAGTGGCAGACGCATTGGGCCTACGAAGCGCCGAAGCGCCCGGCCCGGCCCGTGATCAAAGACACGAAGTGGCCGAAGAACGAGATCGACCACTTCGTCCTCGCCAAATTGGAGAAGGAGAAAATCAAACCCTCACCGGAAGCGGACAAGACCACGCTCATGCGCCGGGCGAGCATTGACCTCACCGGCCTGCCGCCCACGCCCGACGAAGTGGACGCCTACCTCGCTGACAAATCGCCGCAGGCTTACGAGAAGGTCGTGGACCGCCTGCTCGCGTCGCCGCGCTATGGAGAACACGCGGCGCGTTACTGGCTGGATGCGGCGCGCTACGCAGATTCGCATGGCTACCATATTGATTCCGAGCGCAGCGTCTGGAGTTGGCGCGACTGGGTGATCAACGCCTACAACAGCAACAAGCCCTTCGATCAGTTCACCACCGAGCAACTTGCCGGTGACCTGCTGCCCGAAGCCACGACCGAGCAAAAGATTGGTTCCGGCTACGTGCGCAACAACCTGAGCACCGGTGAAGGCGGGGCCATCGTCGATGAGTATCAGTGCAAATACACCTTCGACCGCACCGAGACCACGAGCACCATCTGGCTGGGCCTGACCATGACGTGTGCGCGCTGCCATACTCACAAATACGATCCCATCCAACACCGCGAGTACTACGGCCTCTACGCCATCTTCAACAACTTGAACGAGTCGGTCATGGATGAAAACAAGCCGAACCCCGCGCCCTTCCTCAAAGTGCCCACGGCGCAGCAGACGCAGCGCGAGGCGGAATTGAAAAGGTTTCTCGCCGACGGCCAGAAGCAACTCAGCGTGCCCTTGCCGGAACTGGACGCCGCCCAGCCGCAGTGGGAGGCCAAGTGGCGCACGCAGTTGAGCGAGGGCTGGACGGGGCTGAAACCGGAGTCAGTGAAATCGACGAACGGGACTGAGTTCACCATCGCAGCCGACAACTCGGTGCTCGCCACCGGCACGAACCCGCCGAGCGACAGTTACGAAATGAAATTAAAACTCGCGCCCGGCAGTCTCGCGGCGGTGCGGCTGGAAGCCTTGCCCCACGCGTCGCTGCCACAGAAAGGTTCGGCGCGCGCGGACGACGGCAACTTTCGGCTCGCGGAGTTCGAGGCGGAGATTTCTTACCCGGGCACCAACAAACCGGCGAAGATCAAGTTCACCCAGGCGCTGGCGGACTCGGCGCGGGCCGGCAACGAAGCCGCGCTCGCCCTTGATGCCAAACCCGAGACGGGCTGGCAGGCCGACACGAACGGCGTGACGGACGCGCACGCCGCGCTGTTTCTGCCCGCTGATCCCATCACCATTAAAACCAACGCCACACTCACGGTGCAATTGCGCTTCACCGCCTCGCAGAGCAAGCGCGCCATCGGCCACTTCCGTTTGAGCGCGGCGCAGAGTGAGGGGCTGGTCCAACTGCTCGTGCCGCCCAAGGCCGAACCGTGGCAGGTGCTCGGTCCGTTCAAGACCGAAAGCACGGCGCAGGGCTTCACGAATGTCTTCGACCCGGAGAAGGCGGTGGATTTGAAAAAGGCTTATCCCGGCGTGCGCGACGAAATTAAGTGGAACGCGAAGGCCGACTTCACGGACGGCCAGGCCAACCTGCTCGTGCAAGACCTGCACGGCCTGCACGGCGCGTATTATCTTTATCGCACCATGAAACTGCCCGCTGCGCGGAAGGTGGAATTGAGCCTGCGCGCGGATGACCTCTTCAAACTCTGGGTCAATGGCAAGCTCGTCGGGGAGCGTGCCACGAAGGAAAAGGTCGGCGACGGACCGGTGAAGGTCGCGGTGAATTTTCAGAAGGGCGAAAATAAAATCCTCATCAAGGCCGTCACCACGCAGGGCGCGGCCTACTTCACCTTCAAGGACAGCATCGACGATGAACACGCCCTGCCCGCCGATGTAGCCGCGCTGTTTGCAGCCACCAAGAATTTCACGCCCGCGCAGCAGACCAAGATCAAGAACGTCTATCGCCGGCTGCACTCGCCGGAGTTCAAGCAGACTTTTGATGACGTGGAGAAGTGGAAGGAAGAGAACGACGCGCTCGAGAAGTCGATTCCCACCACCATGATCGCCAGGGAAATGGACAAGCAACGCGACACCTTCATGCTGATTCGCGGCGAGTACGACAAGAAGGGCGACAAGGTCGGGCCGGGCGTGCCGGGCATTCTGCCCCCGTGGCCCAAGGATCAGCCCACGAATCGCCTCGGCTTCGCCCGCTGGTTGTTGCAGCCGGATCACCCCCTCACCGCGCGCGTGACGGTGAATCGTTACTGGCAGCAATTTTTCGGCACCGGCCTGGTGAAGACGACGGAAGACTTCGGCGTGCAGGGCGACAACCCTTCGCATCCCGAACTGCTCGACTGGCTCGCCACGGAGTTCCGCTCAAACTGGGACGTGAAAAAGTTGCAGCGGCTCATTGTGACCTCGGCCACCTACCGGCAGTCCTCGAAGCTCACGCCGCAATCCTTCGCCCGCGATCCCGAGAACCGCCTGCTCGCGCGCGGGCCGCGCTTCCGCGTCGATGCCGAGGCGGTGCGCGACACAGCCCTTTCCATCAGCGGACTGCTCGTGGATCATCTCGGCGGCAAGAGCGCGAAGCCCTACCAACCGGGCGGCTTGTGGGAAGCCGTCTCCTTCAATAACTCGCAGAAGTACGTGCCGGACACCGGCGAGGGAAATTACCGACGCAGCCTTTACACCTACTGGAAGCGGCAAAGCCCACCGCCGAACATGATGCTTTTCGACGCGCCCACACGCGAATATTGTGTGGTGCGGCGTCCGCGCACGAACACGCCGCTCCAGGCGCTGGCGCTGATGAACGATCCGCAAATCGTCGAAGCCTCGCGCGCGTTCGCGCAACGCATGATGGTCGAAGGCGGCCAGGACGCAGAGTCGCGGCTGGCGTATGGCTTCCGCCTGGCGACGAGCCGGAAAATTGCGAAGGACGAATCGAAGGTGCTGCTCGAGGTCTTCAAGCAACAGCTCGCGGACTACCAGAAGAATACGGATGAAGCGGAAAAACTTTTAAGCCTTGGAGCGTTCAAAGCGAAGTCCGAGTTGAACCACGCCGAACTCGCCGCATGGACCATGACGGCCAACACCCTCCTGAACCTCGACGAGACGATTACGAAGAACTGACCCATGAACCCACTTCGCGAAAACCAATTGCTCGTCAACCGCCGTCACTTCTTTGGCCGCATGGCCACGGGCATCGGCACCGCCGCCCTTGGCTCCATGCTGAATCCAAATTTGTTCGCCGCGATGGTGGGCGAGCAGAAGCGCTATGGTGGTTTGCCGGGCGTGCCGCACTTCCCGCCCAAGGCCAAGCGCGTCATCTACCTGTTCATGGCCGGCGGCCCGTCGCAGATCGACCTGCTCGATCACAAGCCCGAGTTGGAGAAGCTGCACAACACGGAGCTGCCCGAATCCATTCGCATGGGGCAGCGCATCACGGGCATGACGAGCGGGCAGAAGAATTTCCCCTGCGTGAAGCCCATCTTCAAATTCGCCCAGCATGGCAAGGCCGGAACGTGGGTCAGCGAACTGTTGCCCAACATCGCCGGCATCGCCGATGACATTGCCGTGATCAAAACGGTCAACACTGAGGCCATCAATCACGACCCGGCCATCACGTTCATCCAAACGGGCTTTCAGCAGCCGGGCCGACCCTGCACCGGTGCGTGGTTGAGCTACGGACTTGGCTCCATGAACCAGAACCTGCCCGGCTTCGTGGTCATGATCTCGAACGGCAAGGAGAGCGATCAACCGCTCTACACGCGACTGTGGGGTTCGGGATTTTTGCCGAGCGAATACCAAGGCGTGCAGTTCCGGGGCACGGGCGATCCCGTTTTGTATCTCTCGAATCCGGCCGGTATCGACGCCACCGCGCGCCGCCGGATGCTCGACGCCACGGCGAAGCTGAACGCGAAGCAGTATCAGGCGTTCGGTGATCCGGAAATCAACACGCGCATCGCCCAATACGAGATGGCCTACCGGATGCAAACCTCCGTGCCGGACCTCACCGACATGTCCAAGGAGAGCGAGGCCACGCTGGAGATGTATGGCCCGGATGTGAAGAAGCCCGGCACCTTCGCCTACAACTGCCTGCTCGCGCGCCGCATGGCCGAGCGCGGCGTCACCTTCACCCAGCTTTACCATCGCGGCTGGGACCAGCACAGCAACCTGCCCAAGCGCATCCGCGAGCAGTGCAAGGACACCGACCAGCCCAGCGCCGCGCTCGTGAAGGACTTGAAGCAGCGCGGTCTGCTCGACGACACACTCGTCATCTGGGGCGGCGAGTTTGGGCGCACCGTTTATTCGCAGGGCAAGATCGAGAAGGAGAATTACGGTCGCGATCATCACGGTCGGAATTACGCGATCTGGATGGCGGGCGGCGGCATCAAGCCCGGCATCACCTACGGCCAGACGGATGATTTCTGCTACAACGTCACGGAAAATCCCGTCCACATCCACGACCTGAACGCCACCGTGATGCACTGCCTCGGCATCAATCACGAGCAGCTCACCTACCGCTTCCAAGGTCGCGACTTCCGCCTCACGGACATTCACGGCGAAGTGGTGAAGGGGATTCTCGCCTAATGCGACATTGCCAGAAGCCCTTCACGTGGGCAGTATTCAGACGCAATGGAAATCACCTTCCAAGTTGATCCTTGTCCCGAAACTGGCGGCTTCGTCGCCCGCTGGGACGCGCCAAACGGCGGCGGCATCACCACCCAGGGAGACACATTGGCCGAACTGCAGACCATGATTGCCGATGCGATTCTGGGATACTTTCACGATCAGCCCAAGCCAGCGCGTGTCCGGCTCCACTTCAGCGAAGACCCGATCTTGGCGGTGGCGTGAAAATCCCCCGTGACGTCAACGGTCCCGAGGCAGTGCGCGCGCTTAAATGGCTGGGTTTTGAATTTCAGCGGCAGACCGGCTCCCACACCATCATGCGTCGCGCGCATCGCACCGTTGTTGTGCCGCAGCACAAACCAATCAAGCCGGGCACGCTCAAAGGACTCATCGAACAGGCCGGCCTGACCGTCGAAGAGTTCGCGGCTCAACTCTGACGTTGTGCCCAGGTTCGCCCTCCATTTTCTTTTTTTCCTCTCCGGCGCTGCGGCACTCGGCTACCAGCTCGTCTGGGCGAAAATGTTCTCCACCGGCTTGGGGCACGAGATGCCGGCGGTGCTCGCCACCATCGCCGCGTTCATGGGGGGCATGGCACTGGGCGCGGCTTTCATCGACCGGCTCATCCCGCGCGACGCCCGCGCCGGATTCTGGCTGGGCGGGCTGGAACTCACGATTGGATCGTGGGCGGTCATCGCAAGCCTTGCCATTCCCCACGCCAACGATTTTGCCCTGCGCCTCATCGGTCTTGCGCCGGGCGCGTTCCGGCAGTGGCTGGTGGCTTTCGCGGTCCCAGCGCTCGTGCTGCTGCCCGCGACGGTGGCGCTGGGCGCGACGTTTCCTGCGATGGAAAAATTTCTCTCCGCACTCGCGCCGGAGAATTCCTCCATCGGCAGCGTGTACGGCGCGAACACTTTGGGCGCGGTCGCGGGGACGTTGCTCACGCCGTTCGTGCTGATGCCCGCACTGGGATTCAGCAAGTCGTGCTGGGTGCTGGCGGGAGTGAATGGAGTTGTGAGTGCGGGCGCGTTCGTCATGGCAAGACGGTGCGGCAGCTCCTCCCTCTCCCGCCGAGGTGAAGGGTGGGAACGTGGTGAGTTTCTCGACATGGAAGAGATCACGAGACGCACCACCGCTCACCCTCAATCCCTCTCCCCGTGGAGGGGAGAGGGAAGCCTGAAGCACGCCTCGCTCTCCCCGCGCCGCCTCGCCCTCACGCTCTTCCTCACCGGACTGCTTGGACTCAGCTACGAAGCCCTCAGCGTGCGGGTGCTCACGCAGGTTTTGGAAGGCACCGTCTTCACCTACGCGGCGGTGCTCGCCGTCTTCCTGCTGGGCACCGCGGCCGGCGCGTTGAGTTATCACCGTTGGTGGCGCGGCTTCAATCCTTCGTGCCTGCTGGCAAACCTCCTGAGCCTCACGTCCGCAGCGTGTTTGGGCAGCGTCGCCATCTTGGCGCGCACCCCCGGCATCTACCGTCTCGCGCGCGGGCTGGGCGATGATCCGCTCGCCGTGCTCGCCGCCGAACTCATCGTGGCTCTGGCCGTGCTGGCGCTGCCCACCTTCCTGATGGGCGCGCTCTTCAGCCATCTCGTGCAACTGACGCGCACGCGGCGAGGGCGCATTGGCGATGTGGTCGCGCTCAACACGCTGGGCGCCGCGCTCGGCCCTGTGCTGTCCGTCATGCTGCTTCCGCTGATCGGCTGCCGGTGGTCCTTGGTGACTGTTGGCGCGAGCTACCTTGCGTTAAGTCTCAAGTTGCCGAGCATGAGGATCGCCTTGGCCGCAATCATTGCGTTCTGCTTCGCCGTCAACGCCCACCTGCGCATCGTCGATGTTTCGCCCGGCGGTAAGATGCTTTCGTATCAAGAAGGCGTCATGGCTTCTGTCGCCGTCCTCGCCGACACGAACGGTCAGCGCACGCTGCGCGTGGACAATCGCTATCAGATGGGCGGCACAGCGGCGGCGGACGCGGAGTATCGGCAGGCGCATCTGCCGCTGCTGCTGCACCCGAATCCGCAGAGCGCGCTTTTCCTCGGCATCGGCACAGGCATCTCGCTGGGTGCGGCCTCGCTTTATCCGCAAATCAAGGCCGTCGCCGTAGAACTGGTCCCGGAAGTGGTGAAGGCCCTGCCTTGGTTCGATTCGGAAAACTTTTCTGCCGCGCAGTCCCCAAACTTTAGCGTGCATGTCGCCGACGCGCGGCGCTTCGTCCGCACAACGGACGAACGATTCGATGTCATCATCGCCGATCTGTTTCATCCGTATCGCGACGGAGCGGGCGCGCTTTACACGCGCGAGCACTTTGGCGCGATCCGCCGGCTACTGAATCCAAATGCTCCCTCGCTCTTCTGCCAATGGCTGCCGCTCCATCAACTGGATGAACCGACGTTGCGCGTCATTGTCCGGACTTTTCAAAGCGTGTTTCCGAACTGCGAAGCTTGGCTGCTGCGCTTCAACGTGGATGTGCCGGTCATCGCGCTCGTCGGTTGGACGGGGACGCCTCACTGGTCGCCATCGCAAGTCGAGGCACGACTGGACGGGGCGCGACTTGGCAACGAACTGAAACGCCTCGCGCTCGCTGATTCACTGCGCCTGTTCGGACATGTGCTGGCGGACGCCGAGGACTTGCACCGCTTTGCCACCAACGCTCCGACCAACACCGACGACAACCAGCGCATCACGTTCATGGCCCCGCGCTCCGCTTATCAACACAGTCCGAAGCCCTACGCCAGCCTGCTCGCACTGCTCGCCTCGTCCCAAGCAGCACACGTCCCGGAGAGTCGCCTTTCCCAATCGGCTGATGCGGAATTCGCTGCGCGCCTCTCTCGCTACATCATCGCCCGAAATGTCTATCTGCGCGGCCTGATCCACGACGCGGAAGGCCACCGCGATGAAGCCATCGACGCCTACATCGAAAGCGCGCGGATCAGTCCTGACTTCACCACGGGCTACGCCCAAGGACTGAGCATCGCGAACGTCTTGGCTCCGTCCGATCCGGCGCGGGCGCGAAAAATTCTGGAACGATTGATCGAAGCACAGCCGGAACGTCCGGCGGCGGCGGAGTTGTTGCGACGTCTCTTCACGCCGTAATTCGCGGAAGCCTCAACCACGTTCGTCCATCGGGAACAAAAAAATTCCCCGCGCCGCATCAAGCAGCGCGGGGAACTCGCAAACTGTGTTTTTCAGCCCTTGTCCACTTTGGCTTGCAACACGCGGGCCAACTGGCTGGCGGGCGTGTTGAGCAAAGCGACGAGGTTGGTGGCCGGCGTGTTGAGCAGGCCGAGGAATTTGGCGCGCAGCACTTCGAGCGGCGGCAATTCCGCGAGCACGTTGAGGGCGGCGGCTTCGAGACGCTGGTTGTTCAGGAAACCGAAGCGGGTCTTGGGTTTCTCGAACTCGGAGGAGAAGGTCTTGAGTACCTTGGCCGCCGCCGAGACATCCTTCTGGCCGGTGACGACCGCAATCTGGCCCGTGAGCGACGGGCCGAGATCGGCGATGCCGGCTTCCTTGGCCGCGATGCGGAAGATGGTGTTCTTGACGACGTGGATCTCCGCACCCGTCTTATGGAGACGTTTGCGCAGTTCCGTCATGGGTCCGACTTTCAAGCCGGTGTAGTCCACGACAATGAAGAACGGGGAGGAGTTGAGGCGGGTGATGTATTCGCCCGAAATAAATTGTTTCTCAGCACGCATGGTTCAGTCCTTTCAGGTAATGGTTCAGGCCGCCGAGGCGACAAATTCACGGAGGTCAATCCGCAGTCCGGGACTCATCGTCGCCGAGAGGGTGCAGGTTTGGATAAACATGCCTTTGACGCTGGAAGGTCGAGCCTTGGTCACCGCCTCGATGACGGCACGGGCATTTTCTTCGAGTTGAAGGGGGGCGAAGGAGACCTTGCCCACGGGGACGTGGACGTTGCCGCCCTTGTCCACTTTGAATTCAACACGACCAGCTTTGACTTCCCTGACCGCCTTGGCGGTGTCGTCCGTCACGGTGCCAGTCTTCGGATTCGGCATGAGGCCGCGCGGGCCGAGCACTTTGCCGAGTTTGCGGACCTCGCCCATCGCGTCAGGAGTAGCGATGGCGACATCAAAGTCATTCCAACCCTCGGTGCATTTCTTGATCATGTCCTCGAAGCCGACGTATTCCGCACCGGCTGCCGTGGCCGCATCGGCCGCCGCGCCTTTGGCGAAAACGAGGACACGGACGGTCTTGCCACTGCCGTGGGGCAGCGGAACGGTACCGCGCACCATTTGATCGGATTGCTTGGGATCAACTCCCAACTTGAAGCCCAGTTCCACGGATTCGTTGAACTTGGCCTTGGGGAATTTGCCGAGGACTTCCACAGCCGACTTGAGCGGGTACGATTTTTTCGCTTCCACTAATTCGGCACCTTTGCGGTAACGCTTGCTGTATTTGGTTGGCATTTGTTGGTTGCGGTGCTGGCGAATCCGGCTTGACGGACTCTCCCGCTGTTTTGGTTTCTACTTGTCCAGAACGTCGATGCCCATGCTGCGGGCCGTTCCGGCGACTTGTCGGAACGCGGCCTCTTCATTGGTCGCGTTCATGTCTTTGGATTTGAGCTTTACGATTTCAAGGATCTGCTTGCGCGTCACCTTGCCGACCTTGTCCTTGTTCGGCGTCTTGGAGCCGGAGGCGATACCGGCGGCTTTTTTGAGCAGCGCGGAGGCCGGGGGCGACTTCGTGATGAAAGTGAATGACTTGTCTTGGAAGACGGAGATGACGACCGGGATGATCATGCCGGCTTGGTCCTTGGTCAAAGCATTGAACTCCTTGCAGAAGCCCATGATGTTGACGCCATGCTGACCGAGCGCGGGACCGACGGGCGGGGCGGGATTCGCCTGACCGGCCGGAATTTGCAGTTTGATTTCGCCTGTTTTCTTCTTAGCCATAGAAATTTTTAATTGGGAACCGGAGACCCAGAATGAGCCTCCTCTTCAGTCTTACGCCTTCTCCACCTGCCAGTATTCAAGCTCGACCGGGGTATTGCGTCCGAAAATATTGACCGTGATCTTTAACTTGCCGCGCGCCGGATCGATCTCCTCGATCAAGCCGGTGAAACTCATGAATGGGCCGTCGTTAATTTTGACGTTCTCACCAATGGCAAACGCGACCTTCGGACGCTCGGCATCCTCGCTCTCGGAAATCTGCTCCTTGATGACCGCCATCTCTTCGGGCGTGACCGGCACCGGACGTTCGCCGCCCACGAAACCAATCTTGCCGGGCGTCTCCTGAACGAAATACCAAGGCTTCTCCATGATGCGGCGGTTTTCATCCAGCAGCACCATGTCGATGTAAACGTAACCCGGATGCAGCTTGCGGCTTGTCACCGTCTTCTTGCCACCGCGCACATCCACAACTTTTTCAATTGGGACGAGAACTTCCTTAATGAATTCGCCCATTTCCTCCGGCTTGAGGCGTTTCTCGATGCTTTCTTTGACCTTTTGCTCTTGCCCGGAAAGGGTGTGAATGACGAACCACTGGCTTTTCATATCGGGTGATTAGTGAGCCGTGATGCCACGAACGAAAAGGGTGAGAAGGAAATCAACCGCGACCGTGAAAAGTCCCAGCCCCAGGATGGAGAAAAGGACAACGAAGGTTGAACCCTTCAATTCATCCCAACTTGGCCAAGTGCATTTCTTCAACTCTTCGCGGGTTTCGCCAACGTAGTTGGTGAGCCGCAGGAGCTGGCCCGTGCGCCAGAGCACGCCAAAGATGGCGGCCACGACGACCACCCAAATCAACAGTTGAAAATAAAAGTTCATTGCAAATCCATCTGGCGGAGAGGGAGGGATTCGAACCCCCGTTGACCGTTAGGCCAAAGCGGTTTTCAAGACCGCCGCGATAGACCACTCTGCCACCTCTCCAAATTACCGGACTGGCACGGCGTGAGGGACTCGAACCCCCAACCAACGGTTTTGGAGACCGCTACTCTACCAATTGAGCTAACGCCGTACTCCGTCCATCCCTTATCCGCTTTAGACTAAAATGCGGGGGCCCGCCTGTCGCGCCCCCCGCTCATTGTTCCCGCGAACAAATTACTTCGACACGTCGCTCACGCGGCCGGCACCAATGGTGCGACCACCTTCACGAATCGCGAAGCGCTGGCCCTTTTCCATGGCCACCGGCGCGATGAGTTCGATGTCCACCGAGACATTGTCGCCAGGCATCACCATCTCCACGCCGGCCGGAAGAGTGACCGTTCCAGTCACGTCCGAGGTGCGGAAATAAAACTGCGGGCGGTAATTGTTGAAGAACGGCGTGTGACGGCCACCCTCGTCTTTAGAGAGGACGTACACTTCAGCCTTGAACTTCATGTGCGGGGTGATCGAGCCGGGCTTGGCCAAAACCATGCCGCGTTCGACATCATCCTTCGTGGTGCCACGGAGCAACACACCGACGTTGTCGCCCGCACTCGCCTTGTCCAGGAGTTTGCGGAAGGCTTCGATGTCCGTCGCCGTGGTTTTGCGGGTATCCTTGAGACCGACGATTTCGACTTCCGTCATGCGCAGGAGTTCGCCGCGTTCCACACGACCGGTCACGACCGTGCCGCGACCTTCAATGGTGAAGACGTCTTCGATGCACATCAGGAACGGCTTGTCGATTTCGCGGGGCGGAAGCGGGATGAAGGTGTCCACAGCTTCGAGCAAATCAGCGATGGCTTTTTCACCTTCAGGCTTGGCCGCCATGGCCGCCGTCGCGCTGCCGCGAATGATCGGGGTCGTGTCGCCAGGGAAACCGTACTTGGTGAGAAGGTCGCGAATTTCCATGTCCACGAGGTCAAGGAGTTCGGTGTCGTCCACGAGGTCCACCTTGTTCAGGAACACGACGATGGCTGGCACACCGACCTGGCGGGCGAGCAGGATATGCTCACGCGTCTGAGGCATCGGACCGTCTGCGGCGCTAACCACGAGAATCGCACCGTCCATCTGCGCGGCACCGGTAATCATGTTCTTCACATAGTCAGCGTGTCCAGGGCAGTCAACGTGCGCGTAGTGGCGCAGGGAAGATTCATATTCAACGTGCGAAACAGCAATGGTGACGGTCTTGGTGTCGTCACGGACGGTGCCACCCTTGGTGATGTCGGCGTAGCTGATCGCGGGGGCCAGACCTTTGCGGTGCTGCACTTCGACAATCGCGGCGGTGAGCGTGGATTTGCCGTGGTCAACGTGACCAATCGTCCCGATGTTCACATGCGGCTTTGTTCTTTGAAATGTTTCCTTTGCCATAACTCTTGGTTGTTTTCTTTTTTCTTCTATTACGCGATTCACTGGAGCCCACGATCGGGTTTGAACCGATGACCTCGTCCTTACCAAGGACGTGCTCTACCAACTGAGCTACATGGGCACCAAAAATTGTTCATGCCCTGTTCCCGTGAAACGACAAAAAAGCCCGCGAACCCATGGTGTTTATCCATTAAACTTCGGGTTGGCGGCGCTTTTAACCTGTTCACGGCCCAACGACTGAGCGCGGAAGTTATGGAAGCACCTTCCCAGTGTCAAAAGTTTTTCTCAAAAAGTTGAGTCATCTTGGCGTGGGCATGGGAAGCCAAACTACAAGGGTCGCGCAGGCTTAATCAGCCCAGTTCATCGCTCCATTTCCTTCCCTGAAATCATCCACTTATTGCCCCATATTACCGCGCCAGATAATGCTCCAACCCTCGCGCCACTCCATGACCCCAAGGCTGATGACTCACGTACCCATTTTGGGCTCGCACCAGTTCCTTGATCGCTGGGATGGCATTGTCCGGACACACGATGCACTTAGCATAAACGCCTGACAACATGGGGACGTCGTTGAAGTGGTCCCCTGCCGCCAAGGTTTCCTCCGGCGAGACGCCGAGACGCCGCCCCAACTCCGCCAGCGCCGTGCCCTTGTTGAAATCCACATGGCTGAACCGCGAATACACGTCGTTGCGCACCACCGTCAGTCCGGTCACTTCCAGACAATAGGCTTCCATCATGGCCTGGATCGCATCCATCTCGGCGTTCGACTCGGCGATGATGCAGAAGGGCGAATAAGAATCCGCATACACCGTGGCCCGCGCGCGCTGGTTCACCCACTCGACCAATCGCGGCACGTCCCGCGCTATTCGAGCGAACAACTCCTGATGCGTGTCCCGACAGCGCTGGTTCCACTCGGTCAAATCCTTGTAGCGCGTTTCCTCGTGGCAATAAATCTCCCGTTCCACCACCACCACAAAGTCCGGCTTGATGCGCAACCGTGCGCGCCCCAATGACTCCATCAGGCTGCCCAGATCACGTCCGGTGTTGATGACCCACTTGGCCCCGCGCGCCTGGAGCGAGCCGATCAAGTCCTGCAAATCATTCGGCACCGGCGGGTCTTCGTGCTCGGCGTGGAGCGTGCCGTCGAAATCCGTGGAGATCAGTTTGATGGGCAATGGCCCGCTCATGGGGACGGAGGAGGAGAAGCGGACGGGAATGGTTTGCGCGGCCTGTTCGCCGCCGGTGTTCTTCTGAAAAAGTGCCATTACAAAATAACCAATAAAGTGGGCGCTAAAATCCGGTTCTCTTGGGGAAAGTCAATTGCTGTTGCGGCTTCCCGCAAGTTCAACCCCGATCTCCGCGCGGGTCGTAGGCGTCGCGCAGCCCATCACCGAGGAAATTGAGCGCGAGCAGCGTGGTGATAAGGAGCGCGCACGGGAAGACGAGCAGCCACCAGTAAATGCGCACGGGATTGATCTGCCCCGCCCCTTCAGAAATGAGCGTGCCCCAACTGGCCATGGGCGGCTGAATGCCCAGACCGAGGAAGCTGAGGAAGGATTCGTAGAGGATGATCGCGGGCACGGTGAGAGTGAGATACACGATGACCACACCAAGGATGTTCGGCAGGATGTGCCGGCACAAAATGCGCGCGTGGCTCGCGCCCAGGCTGCGGCTGGCATCGACGAACTGACGACCGCGCAGCGACAGCACTTGGCCGCGCACGATGCGAGCCATGGTCAGCCACGAGACCGCGCCCAGACCGATGAAGAGAAAAATCATCGGCGCGTAAACGCCGGCGACCGGACCATAGTGCTGGGTCAGCCAGGTTCGCAGGTGGGCATTGAAGGCTGCGACCAGCACGATGACGAACAGGATTGAGGGCAAAGAGTAAAGCACGTCCACGGCCCGCATCATCCAGTTATCCCAGCGCCCGCCGACGTAACCCGCGACCGCCCCCCACGTCACCCCGATGACCAAGGCCACGAACGCACCGACCACGCCGACGAGGAGCGAGACGCGGGCACCGGACATCATGCGCGAGAGCAAGTTCCGCCCGTGAACATCAGTACCGAACCAGTAGCGCGCGTTCGGAGCGGCGAACTGAGCGTCCGAACCCAAGTCCGGGAGATCGGTGATCGATTTCAAAAATTCGGGC
>JAYVWQ010000311.1:0-2223 GCA_043785945.1 Akkermansia sp. | reverse complement strand
GTGCAAATCTCCGCTCGCCCCCTGGCCGGCCAGGATTCCATCCGCGCAACCATCGGGCTGGTGGTCACGGACATGACGGAGGCCCGGCGCAACGAGGAGATGCTGCGGGCCTTGACGCACCGCGTGGTGCAGGTGCAGGAAGCGGAGCGCGGACGGGTGGCGCTCGAATTGCACGGGCACATCACCCAGTTGCTCTGCGCCATCCTCGTGCGCTCCCAGACGCTGGCGGATCAGCTTTCGCCGCGCGAAGCGCTGGCCAAGCAGGAGGCGATCAAACTCCGGGAGCTGCTCGGCCAGGCGGCCAGCGAAGTGGAGCGCATCTCGCGTCATCTGCGGCCGAGCGTCCTGGACGAGCTGGGGCTGGTCGCGGTGCTGCGCGATACGAGCATGGAGTTCGCGGAGCGGATGGGCGTGTCGCTCGAACTGGCCTGCGTGAGGCTGCCCGCGCGGCTGCCCGCCAACACCGAGTTGACGCTCTACCGCATCCTCCAGGAGGCCTTGAGAAACGTGGAGCAGCACGCCCGCGCCCGTCACGTGACGGTGCGCCTGACGAAGCAGGGCGGCGGCGTGCAGTTGGTGATCCGGGACGACGGGATCGGCTTCGACCCGAAGAAGAATTATCCGACCACCCAAAACGGAAAGAGTGGTCTGGGCCTGCTCAGCATGCGGGAGCGGGCGAGCTACGTGGGCGGCACCCTCAAGGTCACCTCCGCTCCACGGAGCGGCACCGAGATCGACGTGAGCATTCCACTGGGCAGAGCCCGCGCGAAGAAGCGTTGAGAAAGTCTGTTAAAACCGAACCACAATTTATTATGAAAAAAATTACTGTTCTGCTGGCCGAAGACCACATGATCGTGCGCGAGGGCGTTCGCAGGATGCTCGAACTCGAAGCCGATATCGAAGTGGTCGGCGAGGCGGCGGACGGACGCGCGGCGGTTGCCATGGTCAAAAGACTTCGCCCGGCCGTGGTTTTGATGGACATCGCCATGCCGCAGCTCAATGGCTTGGAGGCCACCCGGCAGGCGCTCAAAGCCGTCCCCGAAACCAAGGTGCTCATGCTTTCCGCCCACAGCGATGACGCGTACGTCACCAACGCCACGGAGTCGGGAGCCGTGGGCTTTCTGCTCAAACAAACCTCCGCCCAGGATGTGTGCCGGGCGATTCGGGAAGTGCATAAGGGAAATACGTTTTTCAGTCCCTCCATTTCCAGGCACCTCGATTACCATCGCCGGCAATCGGCCGGCCGCACGGGACTGCCCAAGAGCAAAGTGGCTTCCCTGACGTCGCGTGAGATGGAAGTGCTCCAGCTGATCGCCGAAGGCAAGGCCAACAAAGAAACCGCGGCAGAACTCGGCATCGGCGTGAAGACCGTCGAAAAGCATCGCGAGCACCTCATGCAGAAGCTCAACATTCATGACACCGCCGGTCTCACCCGCTACGCCATCGGCGCGGGCATCATCGAGAGCAGCGTCCAGGTGACCATTGTTTAGAGGCGGCTCTCGAAAGGCGTTTTCGGCCCGCCCGCTGGCGGCGCGCCCGGCCCGTCCGGAAATGATTATTGAAGTTCGGCTGAGGGTTCTTGTTTCACTTGCTCTTCTCCTCGCTATTCCAGCCTGCTCTGGCGGGAGTGGATCCATCATTCTCGTCATGGGGGAAACACCCCATAGCCTCCTCGAGGCAATGCGGCTTACTTTCTGCGCTATGAACGGGAACAAAATTTCGCAATCTGAAAGGCCTGTTAGCGCGTCACTTCCAGCCTAAACGATTCCGCCCCATCGCATCCTCGTGGTGAAGGACGACAATTGCATTCGGCGAGTCAACACAGAGGTGTTGTCGCGTCTCGGCTACGATGTGGACGCCGCCGAAGATGGGGCTGTCGCCTGAGACGCTCTTCAACGGAACCGCTATGACCTCCTGGTCACCGACTCCAACATGCCAAAAGTGTCCGGCGTTGAGCTGCTCAAGAAGCTGCATAGCACCCCCATGGCCCTGCCGGTCATCATGGCCACCGGAGCATTGCCGCGGGAGGAATTTACCCGCTACCCCTGGCTTCAACCTGCTGCCACGCTGCTCAAGCCCTACACCGGCGCGGACTTGTTGGGAACGGTGCAAGAAGTTTTGCGCGCGACGAACGGCGCCCATGAGCCGGACGCGCCATGGCCGGGTCAGCCATTGGAGGATCGTTTACAGCTCTGAAACTGTTGGGTCCCGCCCGCCCCAGCG
>JAYVWQ010000310.1:0-6219 GCA_043785945.1 Akkermansia sp. | reverse complement strand
CCGGCGTGGCGGCGCGCAGAAAAGGCCCGAAAAGAAACAACACGGCCAGCGGGAAGAATAGGCGACGTTGGTTGGGCTTCATGGTCATGTCGTTTCCAGGGTTGCGCGCGGTCAGGGATTCAACTTTGCGGCGGCCTGGCTGGCGGCACCGGCGGGGGCTTTCTTGCGCACCACCAGGAGCGAATTGGCCACGTCCCGTTCGCGATGACCCGGATCGCTGGGCACGCTGACCAACCGGCCCGCCGCCCACATCGTGGCCGAGCCGCCGCCGTCGAGGTTCATCGCCTCCTTGCAATCCAGCTTGATGAAATACGCCGCCAACTGTTCCAAAGTCATGCCGACTGAGGCGGGGTTCCGGCCGTCCACGCCGACGAGATAAAAGTATCGATCATTCCAACCCAGCCCCGTGCGCGGGTGCTGCTCGGACATGGAGCGAATGCTGTACAGACCGGTCGGCCCAACGGCCTTGGCTCCGGCGAGCCAGTGCTGTTTCTTGCCGTTCTGCAGCAGCACCGGCCCGCCGCTGAGGGCCGTGGTCGTGCCGCGCAAATCCGGCCCACTGGCCGTGGAAATTTTCAACACGGCTCCCGCCTCCACCTTGGGCAAGGTTTCCGCCACTGCGGATCGCATGGACAACACCATCGTGTCGGGCGCAATCGGCGCATTGCCCGTTGCGCGCACGGCCCGCACGCGCGCTTCGTAGGTCTCGCCAATTTTCAGCGGGAGCCAGGAGGCAGAAGCGCCGCGTTCCAGCACCAGTTCCAATCCCGGTGTCCGCGTGAGCGTGGAGGCTCCGAGAGCCGGCGTGTAAAGCACGGCGGGCGGCGGCGTGGCTTGGGCGGGATTGGGATCGCGATCCTCGTTCAGGCCAAACGGCGTCGAGCGCCCGTCCGGCCAGGTGACAGCAAAGCGTGATTCCACCTTGGCCACATGGGGCTGGCCCGCCGCATCGATCCAGAAGGTCGCGCTGCCTGGTGCGCTGATCATCTCGCCATCACAAATTTGCAAGCCGCGCGGATCGCCCGCGTATTCGCGGTCACGTTGGTAGAAATCCCCGTTCACCCCGGCCAGAGCCGTGCCCAGTGCCGGCTTCAAGGCGCGAAGCTGGTTCGAGAGCGTGGTCAGGCCGAGCGCCCCGTTCAAGGCATGGCTGGATTGCAGCTCCAACTCGCGATGCGCCCGCTCCACGCGGATCACATGGACCATGCACGTCCCGGACGCCACCCGCACATCCGAGTAAGCGAGGCCCGGCACGAACTCGGTGAACGCATCAGCCCCGGCGGCCTCCGGTCTGCCACCGAGACAGAGCGCGGCGCTGACCAGCCAAACGGACAACCGAATACAACCGGGCCGGGCGAATCGAAATGGTGCCATGATGGCGATCAAATGTTGCATGTGTAAAAAGGGTCGTTGCTTCTACGTTTTCCAGACGGGCTGCGTCGATGCAAAATTCGGGACAACCGTCCGGCCGTTGTAAAATCCTAGCAGCGCCCCAGCGTCAGACGACAAGGCTCTCATCTCACTCCCAGCGAACGCAGGTAGGCGTGGAGGTCGGCCAGTCCCGAAGCGCCCAGCCCTTGGAGCAGCCCGGTCGGCATCACAGACACATGGCCCGGCTGGCGTGAGACCACATCCGCGCTGTTGAGGCGCACGCTCGCGCCCGCGCCGGTCTTCACCAGCCAGCCGTCGGCGGATTCAAAGGCGACCAGCCCGGAAATCACCTGCCCGTCGCGCAACCGGAACGTGGTCGGACGGTAGGCGGGCGCAATGTCCCGGCTGGGGAAGACGATGGCGTTCATCAAGTCCTCGGGCGACAGCCGTTGGGCGACGCCCGCGAGGTCCGGCCCGAGGGCGTTGGCGCTGTCGTGGCAGGTCGCGCAGGCCCGCTCCTCGAAGACCTTCCGCCCGCGCACGGCGTCGCCGTTGGCCCAGGTCACGTCGCGCCACACGATGTTCCACCGCACCGGGTCATCGTGGTCGTCGGCGTTCATGGCACGAATCAGACCGGGATATTTACTGCTCACGAAATCAAAGATCGGCTGATACGCCTTGCGCAATCCGGCCGGGTCCGCCGCCAGCGGTTCCTCGATTTTGAAGGGCTGTTTCAAACTGTTCGCGAGCAGGGAAACAAGCTGGGCGCGCAAAGGTTGCTCGGCCGGTTCGGACAAAGTGCGGTGCAACAGTTTGAGCGGCGCGACCAGATTGGTGCCGGAGGGATCGGTCGGCAGTTTGAGCAACGCGCCCAGACTGGCGCGCACCACCGGAGGCTGGATGGAGCCGAGGCCCGTGAGAAATTTATCGCGGTCGAACGCGATGGGGTTCTCCGCCAGGCGCGGGAGCAACTCGTCGCGCAGTCCGACGTTGGGCCACTGACGGCGGAACAACGGCACCACATCGTCCGAGGGCAGGAGTGAGAAGAGCGCAATCAATTCGCTGTTCCACGGGAAGGTTGGCGCGGCCTTGACCGCAGCGAGGAAGCGGCGCGCGGCGGCCACTTTCTTCTCTCCCTCAAAAGCCCCGGCGAGAAAAACATGGGCGGGCGTGGTGAACTGCGGATGCCGGAGCAGCGCCTCGCCGAGGGCGGGTTCGCGCCGGACGAGTTGCTGGGTCACTTCCAGCAGACGGGCGTTCCAGTTCTGTTTCACGCGCGCCGCCTGTCCGCCGAGCTTGCGGTCGAGGGCCAGCAGCGCGGAGGCAATGCGCGGGGCCAGGTCCGGCGCGCTCGCCTTCACTCGCGTGAGACAGGCGAGGTAATGAAAGTCCGAACTCGCGCTGCTGCTCACGGTCAGGAAATTCACGAGCACGCGCGGCGTTTGCGCATCGTCGTCCTCCAGCATGGCGAGCAGGCGCGACGCCTCGGTGTCGAGCGGTGCGAAGCCGGAGGGAATCAGGCCGCGCGCGATTCGGCGCAGGCCCGGCGTGTCGAACTCCGGTCTCAGTGGCGTGGCCAGTTCGTAGCCAGTTTGGAATTCAATGGTCGAGTTGTTCAGGTGCCAGTCGCCGAGCGCGAGAATGATCAGCCGCACCGCGTCCAGCCGGGTGGCCGGGTCGCGGGTTTGCGCCAGCAAGTTGGTCAGCGGCGGCAGCACTTCGGGATGCACCACGAGCGCGGGCGTGCGCCACATCTGGGCGAGGGCCGCCGTGTTGACCGCACGACTCGCCCGCGGCACGGCCTCGGCCAGCGCGTTCCAGGAATCATCCGACATCACGCTGGCCACGCGGGCCGCTGCCAGCCGCACATATTTGTCCGCGTGACCCAGCGAGGGTAGCAAGACGCGGGCGAGGGCGGCGCCGTCCACGAGTTCAATTTGATCCGCCATCGCGTCCAGCGCGCAGCGTCGCACCGAGTCATCACGATCCCCGGCCAGCGCGAGGAGCAGGGTGTCGGCATTCGCGCTCGGCAGTCGGCTTTGCGCCCAGGCGAGCCGGGCACGCACTTCAGGCGAGGAGGATTGCAGGAGGAACCGCGCCCGCGCCGGAGCCACGGCGCCGAACATTTCCGTGAGCACTTCGAGGGCGCGCACCCGGTAACTGGCGGCGGTGGATTCATCGGCGAGAACGGCGAGCAGCGGGTCCGCCCCGAGCCGCGCCGCCGCTGGCATCCACAGGGCGCGCGACCATGCCTCCAGCGGCTGGGCCGCGAGCAGCACATCGTTCAAATCCGCACTGCCAAACGGCAGACGCACCTGCGGCGGCGCGATCGTGGAGGCCACGCGATACACCGCGCCCCGCGTCTTGCGCCCGCCGATGGAGATGTAGAGCGAACCATCCGGCCCCACGGCTAGGTCAGTGGGCGCGAAGCCCTGCGTGCCGGTGGGTTCAAGAAAAACTTCTGGTTCCGCCCGGGCATAGCTCGCCCCGGCGGCTTCCAGCGGCAGGAAATAAATTCGCCCAAACGTCCAGTCGGCGAAGAACAGCCCATCGCGATAGTCGGAGGGAAATTCCAAATGCCGGTAGCACGCCACGCCCGTCGGCGAGCCGCGTCCCACGTCGGCCAGCATCGGCACCGTGTCCGCGTAATAGTCCGGGCGCGGCCAACTGCGCTGGTAGCCGGTCAGCCGCCAGCCGTGATGCTGCCCCAAGCCGAGGTGATAAATGCGCGTCGGATAATTCCACGGCAGGAAGGCATCGCGCTCCACGTCGCTGTCGTAGGTGAAAATGTCCCCGGCGGAATTGAAGTCGAAGCTGTAGGGATTGCGCAGTCCGTGGGCGATGATCTCGCAGCGTCCGCCGTCGGGCGAAATGCGCAGCAGCGCGCCCGCCTCCGGTTTTTTGATCGGCGAACCGTCGCGCGTGGCGTGCTTCTCACCGGTGAAGCCGGTGTCGTTGCCACCCATGACATAGAGCCAGCCGTCCGGTCCCTGCCGGATGGCGTGCCCGCCGTGTTCGCCGAAGCCGAGCGGGAAAAGTTTCTCCGGCGGGCCGTCCGCCACGCCATTGCCATCCGCATCCTGGTAGCGCAGCAGCCAGCCATCCGCCGAGGCGTAGAGCGTGTGGCCGACGAAACACATCCCCATCACCCCGCGCTCGACCGTGGCGAACGTGACCGATTCATCCGCCACGCCATCGGCGTCCTCGTCGATGAGCACACGGATAGACTGGCTATTACCGACCACGAGGCGACCGAAGGAATCGAACGTCATGCACCAGGTGTCCGGTGCCAGATCGTTGCCGGCAAATTCACTGATCTCAAAACCACGTTCCAAACGCAGCCCGAGTTCCGGCACCGGCACGAGATCCGCCGTGGCGGCGAGGGGCGCGAGGCCAGCGACGAGCAAGCCGGCTTGGATGAAGGAGCGTGTGTTCATGGATGACGAAGCGAACATTGCCTTGAGCCGGTTGGTTTTTCAGGAAAATAATTTCCCTGTTCTATTAGACCGGAAGATTGTCGCTGAAACTCGACTAAGTCTCGCGAAGGCCGCGCAGAGAGCGAAGGGAAGAGTGGTTGGACCCCGACTTTTCTTCCCCATCCTTCGCGGCCTTCGCGAGACATCCTCTTCCTACTCCGTCAGGAACGTGTCGCCATGCTCGTAGCAGGGCGCGCAGCAGCAGAGCAGCCGCAGCGTTTCGGAGCCGGTGTTCCAGAGCTTGTGCTTCAGACCGGGCGGAATGGCCACGGCGTCGCCGGCCCGCACCTCGCGCTCCTCAGCCTCGAGGCGCATCCGGCCCGTGCCGTGGGTGATGAAATAAATCTCCTCCGTCTTGGCGTGATAATGCTCCTGGGTGGCCGCGCCAACCGGCAGCCGCGCCTCGGCCAGACTCTGCTGGCGGACGGCGGAGTTTCGATAGGCGAGCAGTTCGCGAATCTCCGATCCGTCCTTGGTGGTGAACGCCGGCACATCCTCAAGATTCTTCACATCCATGCCGGGGATGTTTGGCCAAACCGGCGCGGAAGGGAACAGGGAACATGGGATGAAGAACGCCGTCCGTTGGCTGGTAAAACTCGTGGTGCTGCGACAATTGCCATCAACGTGCTGCCAGTTTGTAACTGGCAGGGGGTGGCCGGTCGGACCAGTTCTCGCAAGTTCCTGCGTCGCAGAAAAGGCGCGAGCCTCACCCGCCGGTTACAAACCGGCGGCACATTGTTGCCGCGCGCCGTCTTCCTCGCTATCGTCCCGGCACCGTGAACAGCCCGAAGATTATTTCACTGCTCGCCGTCCTGCTCCGCCTCGCGGCGCTGGAGGCGCGCGCCCACGGCGATGCTCATCTGCGGATCAACGAGCTGACCGAGCAGATCAAGGCGACCAACAGCAACGCCAGCCTCTACTTCACGCGCGGCGAATTATACGCCAGCGATGGCAACTGGACGAACGCGCTGGCCGACTTCGACCGCGTGGCGCAACTGGATCCTTCCCTCCGGCGCGTGGATTTCTGTCGCGGCCGTGTGCTGCTCGAAGCGGGTCGCCTGCCGGATGCGCTTATCCCGCTCGACCGTTACCTCAAACTCAAACCACCGGACGCCGAAGCCTATGCCATCCGCGCCCGCGTCCACATGGGCCTGACGAATTTCACCGCCGCGTTGGCGGACTGGAACCGCGCCGTGGAACTCAACGCGGGCAGCCCGGAGCTTTACATCTCGCGGGCCGAAGCCTGGCGCGCGCTGGGCAAACTGGAGGAAGCGCTGCGTGGACTGGATCAGGGCATCCATGCGCTCGGTCCGCTGGTCACGTTGGAATTGCCGGCCGTCGATCTCAATCTGGCCTTGAAGAATTATGACGC
>JAYVWQ010000309.1:0-35207 GCA_043785945.1 Akkermansia sp. | reverse complement strand
GCCGACTTCGAGATGAAGTATCCGGGCAAAGCCGACGACCTCATCCGCCAGGAAGTGGTGCTCAAGCTCAAGGTGAAAGCCGCTCCCGGCGCGGCGGATTTCCAGGCGGTGGAAAAACCCGCGCCCTCGGCGCAAGGCCGGACGCCCCGGACCAACCAAGGTTAAAACCGCCGCCGGGCGCACCCATTTGTTATGAAAACATTTCTCGCCCTCTGCGCCGTGGTGAACCTCTGCGCCCCGGCGGCTCGCGCCTGGGACTACGAGGGCCACCGCATCGTGAACCAGCTCGCCCTCGCGTCGCTGCCCACGAACTTCCCCGCCTTCGTCCGCCTGCCCGCCGCGCAGGAGCGCATCGCCTTCCTGGCTGGCGAAGCGGATCGCTGGCGCAACACGACCAATCCCGTGGCCAAACACTGCAGCGCCCCAGAACATTTCCTGGATGTGGACGACTTGCCGCTGCACGGACTCACGGACCAGACGGCCAGCCCGTTCCGCTACGATTTCGTCGCGCAATTGAAACTGGCCCGCGAGAAAAACCTGGAGAAATTTCCGGCCCTCGACGCCGCCAAGAACACCGATCACACCCGCGACCTGGTCGGGTTCCTGCCTTGGGCCATCAATGATTATTTTGCCAAACTCGAGTCGGGCTTCTCGTATCTCCGCACCTTTCAGGAATTCGGCGGCACCCCCGAGGAGATCGCCAACGCGCAGCAGAACATCATCTACATCATGGGCGTGATGGGCCACTTCGCGGGCGACGCCGCGCAACCGCTCCACACCACCAAGCACTTCAACGGCTGGGTCGGGCCGAACCCCGATCACTACTCCACCAATCGCACCATCCACGCCTGGATCGACGGCGGCTTCATCCGGGCCACGCGCATCACCGCTTCGGAATTGAAACCGCAAGTGCGGACGGCGCGCTCCTTCTGGGTGGGAATACCCTCCGACAACGACGTCTTCGGCGAGTCCATGCAGTTCATCATGGAGCAGCACGCTTTGGTCGAACCGCTCTATGCCATGGACCGTGACGGCAAACTTTCGCCGCGCAGCGAGACGGTGCGTGAGGGGCGCAAGTTCATCAGCGGGCAATTGATCAAGGGCGGGCAGTTCCTCGGCGACCTGTGGTTCTCCGCCTGGCAGAACGCGCCCGTGGACAAGTTTTTGAAAACCGAACTGGCCAGGAGGAGTGAGGGGCGGGCGGGTGAGTGACCGTCCTTGGATGGTGGAGCGAGTCCCTCCCTCATCCGCTTCGATGAGCCGCGCAATTTTTCACGGCAATCATCACGCGCCTTTCCATCCGTGCTTCAACTCAATCTCCGCCATCGTTCCAAAGCGCAATCTCCGCCGGACCAATAAAAAAGGCCGCGTGCGAACACGCGGCCTGATAAAATAATTTTCACGAAAGGGTCAGCCCAGAATCCTGCTGCCCTGCGTGAGGAAGATGCCCTTGAGGTTCATCTCCAGCGCGGCGGCGTTGCCCGCCTTGGCCATCGCTTCCTCCTTGGAAATTCTTCCGGAGTTGAACAGGTCCAGCACGGCGCGGTTGAAGTCCTGCATGCCATCGTCGTAGCCGGTCTCGATGGCGGCACCGAGTTTGTCGAGGCGGTTTTCTTCCAGCATTTTCCGCACGATGGGCGTGTTCAACATGATCTCGCAGGCGGGCGTCATCTTGCCGTCGAGGGTGGGCACCATGCGCTGGCAGATGATCGCCTTCAGCGTGCCGGCCAGTTGCCGGCGCACCTGCTCGCGCTCGTCGGCCTTGAAGTAGTCGAGCACGCGGCCAATCGACTGAGACGCGTTGGTGCTGTGGACGGTCGAGAGCACCAACTGGCCGGTGTCCGCCGCATTGATCGCTGATCCAAAGGTGATGGCGTCGCGCATTTCGCCGATCATCACGATGTCGGGGTCTTGGCGGAGCGCGGAACGCAGCCCGGAGTAAAAGCTCTCGGTGTCCAGACCGATTTCGCGCTGCTCGATGATCGACTGGTTGTCCTCGAAGACGAATTCGATCGGGTCTTCCAACGTAACGATGTGTTTGCGGAAGTTGTTGTTGACGTGCTCGATCATTGCGGCGAGCGAAGTGGACTTGCCGGAACCGGTGGTGCCCGCCAGCAGGATGATGCCGCGCGGCGATTCGGCCACGCTGCGAAGCACGGCGGGCAGGCCGAGCGCCTCGAAGTCCGGCACCGAGGCCTTCACGTAGCGCATGGCCAAAGCCATCTCACCGCGCTGCTGAAAGACATTGGTGCGGAAGCGTCCGACACCCTGGAGCAGATAGGAGAAGTCGGCCTCCCGCTTCTCCTTGAAATGAACCTTCATGTGCGGAGGAACAATGTGTTCGAGCACACTGTCCATCCATTCCGAGGTGGGAATAGGAGCCTCAATGGCGATGAGCTGGCGGCTGATGCGAAGCACCACCGGCCCGCCAACCTTGATGTGAATGTCCGAGGCGTGGGCGTCCACCGCCGCCTTCAATATCCGAGCAAAAACTTCCATGCGCCGAAACTAAACCCGGACGGCGATGGCAGCGATAGAAGAAAAATCATTGAGCCGCTCCTGAGCTTGCTTAGAGACGCTGGTGAAGACGAGGGAGACATTGTAGCCGGTGTGGCGATTGCCGGTGCAGGCCACCACAACGCCGCCGCAACTGAAGGATTTGGTGCCGGGCAGTTGCAGTTCCATGGTCATCTCGGTCCACATCGAGACTTCGTTTTCGGATTTGAACTCGATGCCGTTCTTGCGGATGCGGAAGGAGGTCGGGGAGAGGGTCAGCAACTTGGCTGGTGATTGAACGGTGAGGGGCCGGAACAGTTCTGACTTTGATTTACTTGCGCTCATGGAGACGAATCTATCACCCATCCTTGGGTCGTCAACGGACGCACCGGAGATTTTTTACGTACCTTTGTTTTCAAGTCAGCGCCAGCAATCCACGCTTGACCCTTCCACCTCACCTCCCTAATTTCCGCCCACAAATGGCACTGAATCGACAAGTTATTTCGCTGGTGGTCGTCGTAGTTGACGACGCCGTGGCGTCTTGTCGAACGTAGAAAACGATTTCGACAAAAACCCACGGCTGGCAACGGTCGTGGGTTTTTCATATCCTGACCGGGTCACCGACAACCAAAACAGTTATGAGCAAACAGACGCAAATGGCGGAAAAGAAAACGAAACCGGTGCGCGCCGAAGTGGGCCGCGCCATGCTCGGCAGTGAAATTCTCGTCGAAGCGCTGGAACGCGAAGGGGTGGACGTCATCTTCGCCTATCCCGGCGGCGCGAGCATGGAGCTGCACCAGGCGCTGACGCGCTCGAAAATCCGCACCATCCTCCCGCGCCACGAGCAGGGTGGCTCCTTCGCCGCCGAGGGCTACGCCCGCGCCAGCGGCAAGGCCGGCGTCTGCATGGCCACCAGCGGTCCCGGCGCGACCAACCTCATCAGCGCCATCGCCGATGCCTACATGGATTCCATCCCGCTTGTCTCCATCACCGGCCAGGTGCCGCAGGCGATGATCGGCAAGGGCGCATTTCAGGAAACCGACTTCTTCGGCATGACCCTGCCGATCGTGAAGCACAGCTACCTCATCACGGACATCAACGACATCCCGCGCATCGTCAAAGAGGCTTTCTACATCGCGACGAGCGGACGGCCTGGCCCGGTGGTCATTGATTTTCCGAAAAATTTGCAGCAGCAGAAGGCCCAGCCGGTGTGGCCCAAGACCGTGAGCTTCCGTGGCTACCACCCCGACAAGCGCGCCGATGATGTGGCGCTCAACGAAATCATCGGCTTGATCGAGAAGGCCGAGCGCCCGGTGCTCTACTGCGGCGGCGGCATCATTACAGGCGAAGCGGCGGCTGAACTGCGCAAGTTTGCGGAAGCCACGGGCATTCCTGTGACCACGACCATCATGGGCGTGGGCGCGTTTCCCGAGACGCATCCGCTCTCCTTGCGCTGGCTCGGCATGCACGGCGCGGCCTACGCGAACTGGGCCGTGAGCGGCGAGTTCAAACACCGCACCGGCCTCGACCAGCCGCAGGTGAAGGTGAAGGACGGCGCGGACCTGCTCCTCGCGTTCGGCGTGCGCTTCGATGACCGCGTGACGGGCAAGGTCGAGGAGTTTTGCAAGACCGGCACCATCGTCCATGTGGACATTGATCAGTCCGAGCACAACAAGAACCGCAAGGTCCATCTCCCCATCGAGAGCGACATCAAGTTCGCGCTCCAGCGTTTGAACCAGATGATCGCCAAGCGCCCCATCGTGAAGAAATTCACGGCCTGGCATTCGACCATCGCCGAATGGAAATCCCGCGCGCCGATGCACTACGAAGTCACCGCCGAGGTCATGAAGTCGCAGCACATGAAGGATCATCTCGCGGGCAAAGAGGGCGAAGTCATTCTCCCGCAGATGGCGATTGAGATGCTCTACGAGCAGACCAAGGGCGAGGCCATCATCACCACCGGCGTGGGCCAGCATCAGATGTGGGCGGGACAGTATTACAAATACAAGTTCCCGCGCCAGTTCCTGACCAGCGCCGGCCTGGGCGCGATGGGTTATGGCTATCCCGCCGCGCTCGGGGCCAAGGTGGCGTGCCCGGACAAGCAGGTCATCGACATCGACGGCGACGGCTCGTTCCTCATGAACGTGCAGGAACTCGCGACCGCGCACATCGAGAAGATTGCGGCCAAGGTCATCATCTTGAACAACCAGCATCTCGGCATGGTGATGCAATGGGAGGACAACTTCTACAAGGGCAACCGCGGTCACACTTTCCTCGGGGACCCGGAAAACCGGCACCAGATTTATCCCGACTACATCGCGATGTGCAAAGGCTTCAACGTCCCGTGCGAGCGCGTGATGTTTAAGAAGGACTTGCGCGCGGCCATCCAGCGGATGCTTGATTCGGATCAGCCTTACCTGCTGGACATCATCACGCCCTACACCGAACACGTTCTGCCGTTCATCCGGGCAGGCGGCACGGTGGCGGACATGATTTACTGAGCCACTAAGGCGAAGGAAGATTTCAAGGCGACGGTCGAAGGACTGTCGCCTTTTTATTTGGCCAGGGATGAAACACAGATTGAACACGGAGGGCCGAACGGCTGGCGCATCCGTCATTGGTTTGTTTTAGGAAAGCAACTCCGCCGGAGCCACTTCTATTTGATCCGCCAGAGACTTCGGCATCTCCACCGAACGCATCACGCCGGCCACGTGGGCCACGCAGACGACGGTGAGCGAGCCGCGGGCGACTTCCACGCGCGGGCCGTCGAGCTTGTAGAAGCGGAAGACGTAGGTGAGCGCCTTGGGCTTCTTTTCCTTCACCAGCATGTGGACTTCCACGAGGTCCTCAAAGCGCAGCGGCTTGAAGTAATCGCATTCGGCATGAACCCGCGGCCAGCCCAGCGGCGGATCGACTTTGGTCATCACCACGGAATGACCAAGGGCGCGGTAAAAAGCGTGCTCGGCCGTCTCCATAAAGCGGAAGAAGTTCGAGTAGTGCATGATGCCGGCCATGTCCGTCTCGGAAAACTCCACGCGGCGTTCAACTTTGAATTCAAAGGGCATGGGGGATTTTAGATTTGGGATTATGCATTGGCGATTTGATTCGCCGACTGGAACACGGCCAAAACTTCGCGCGCCATTCGGTCCATGTTGAATTGCTCCCGCACGGCCTGGCGTCCGGCTTCTCCGAGAGCGCGGGCACGTTCCGGGTTCAGGAGCAATGCCTCGGCGGCATCCGCCAGCGCGCGTGCATTCGGCTCTGCAATGACGCCGCCGCCCGTGGCCTCGATCAATTCAGGGAAGGCCGCGTGTCTCGGCTGCACGACAGGCACGCCGGCGGCGAGGGCTTCAAGGACGTACAGCCCGAAGGCTTCACCGTAGAGCGCGGGGGTGCAGAACACATCGAGCGATTGCAGGAAGGAAATCTTTTCCTCGCGCGTGACGTTGGGAAAGAACTTCACGTCGGCGAGAAACCCGGCGCGTTCCAGCTTCAGTTTTTGCTGCGCGACAAATGATTCATCCCCCGGCCCGCAGCCGCCGCCGACGTGGAGTTGGAGCATCGGCACTCGCCCACGCTGCTTCAATTCGATGAACACATCCACAGCCAGGGCCAGCCCCTTGATCTCGCACATGCGCGCGAAGTAGCCGAGCACGGGAGCCTGCCCCGTGGCGCGCGGCGTGAGCGACGCGGAATAACCTTCGACATTGATGCCGTTGTGGACGACGCGAATTTTCCCCGGCGGTACGTTCATCCGCCGCGCCATCAAATCCCCAAAGTAACGGCTGGGCGCGATGAACAGATCGATGTCGCGCGCGCGCTCTGCCACCACTTGCCACGCTTGCGCGCGCTCGGTCGGCGGCAAGGCGTCGAGAAACGTGTCTTCGCCCTGCAACATGCAGACCAAAGGCACACGCAATTCCGCTTTCAGCCGCCGCGCCATGCCAACCAGAAGGACGTTGGAAAGCGAAATGACGTCGCAGCGATGATGGGCTTTGAGCCATGCGACCAGTTCGGCTACTTCGCGGGCCTGGTTGCCCTCCTCGCCGCGCAGCATGGAGACGGTGAGTTCGCCCACATCCTCGGCGCGGGTGCGTCCTGCCAGTCCGCCGAGCAGGCCGAGCAGTTTCGGCGAAGCCAGCGCTCGGTGGAGCCACTGCGGTGCGCGCCGGAACCACAGGAGCTTCTGTTCCAGATACACGTTGACCCCGCTGAAAAAAATGGGCGTGCCCGCGCTCTGGTCCGCCTCGTCGAGCGTGAGCGGCAGGTAGAGCGGCAGCATGAGCGTGTCGTGACCAAGAGCGCGCAACGCCGTCACGAGAGCGTTGTCGCGAAAGCAGCCGCCGCAATACATGCCGCCGGCCCCTGGTGTGATCTGCACAATGTTCAAGCAGGGCCGAGCCTAGGGGAAGCCGGGCGCGGAGACAACCCGCGCGAGTGGTGATGGTGTGATGACAAGCGCAGGCCCTACTCTCTCTCCCCTCAACGGGGGGATGGTCGGGGTGATTATGCCAAGGCACTCCTCTTTCCAAAGTGACGCCGCCAGACAAACTACCCCTCACCCTCAATCCCTCTCCCCGTTGAGGGGAGAGGGAAGCCCGAAAAATGCGCCCGTCCTACTGCTGCTCCTTCACCTCAGCCACGCGCGCAGAGGCCACGTTTTTCGGCGCGACGAGGGCGCGGAATTTCCACTCCGCACGCGGCTCGATGACGGTGGTGTAGTCCTTGGTCGCGCCGACTTTCGTCCCCCTCGGGTCGAGCAGATCAATTTCCACAGTCACACCAAATCGTTGCCGGTCGGTTTCATTCTTCAGCGAGCCAGTGGCGTAGATGAGCGCGCCACCCGCTGGCTTGTCGATGCTCACGGCGGCGGTGGAGAAGCCGTTGGTCAGAGTCACCTTCACCGGGCGAGCCTGCTCCGACTTGGCCGGGACGCGAACGACATTGTTGACGGATTCGACGCGGGTGCCAGTCCGCGCGATCCGCCGCTCGTTCATCGCCCGCTGCGCCGCGATCAAAATCGACACCGCCGCCACCGCGCCGACGAGCAGAATGAGCGCGCCGATGACGAACCATTTCAAGCCGCGTGAAGAGCGCGTCGTTAGAACAGGAGGCACTTCGAGCACAAGTTCCGTGTCCGCGCCGCAGTGCGGGCAGGTGATGAACGAGCCGATGCCGTCGGCGGGGAATCCGATGTGCCCGTCACAATGGTCGCAGGCGCATTTCAGAAATTTGTTCTGGCTCATGGTTCGCAGTTCCCGGGCGGCGACGATGATTCGCGAAACCAAGAGCCGGCCGGGTACGTCCTGATGATTACGTTGAAGACACCATGAGCGCGACAAACAAATACCTCGCCGAACACTCGGCCAAGGCGGAGGCTTTCTTCCTCACTCGCCGACAATTTCTCCAGCGCGCCGGCATGGGCTTCGGTGCTTTGAGCCTGGCCGGATTGATGGGCGACAGCCTTGTGAACGGCAATGCTTTCGCCGCAGAGACGAGCGATTTGCTCTCGCCCCATGCGCCGCACTTCCCCGCCAAGGCCAAACACGTCGTTCACATTTTTGCCCAGGGCGCGCCTTCGCATGTCGATACTTGGGACCCCAAGCCCATGCTCACCCAGATGGATGGCAAGGAGATTCCCGGCTCCGGGGGCGGCGTGGCGATGGCCTCGCCGTTCAAGTTCAGCAAGCACGGCAAGTCCGGCATCGAGGTGAGCGAAGTGTTTCCCAAGCTCGCCGAGATGGTGGATGACCTCGCCATCATTCGCTCCTGTCACACGGACATTCCGGCGCACGAGGTGGCGACAATTTTCATGAACACCGGCTCGCTGCGTCAGGCGCGGCCCAGCCTTGGCTCGTGGGTGCTCTACGGTCTGGGCAGCGAGAACCAGAACATGCCCGGTTTCGTTTCCCTGCGCCCCGGCGGTGCTCCTCTCGGCGGCAGTTCCAACTGGGGGTCATCGTTTTTGCCTGGCGTCTTTCAGGGCGTGAGCATCAACACGGAAGTCACGACCGTCGATGCGCTGATCCAGAACATCCGCAATCAATACACCGTCATGGGCGAACAGCGCCGCCAGCTCGATCTCGTCCACAAGCTCAACGAAATTCACAGCCAGAATTTGCAGAAGGAAGCGCAACTTGAAGCGCGACTGCAATCCTACGAGATGGCTTTCAAGATGCAGACCGAGGCCACGGACGCCTTCGACATCACCAAGGAATCCGCCGCCACGCGCGCGGCCTACGGCAACACCCCCCAGGGAAATCAACTGCTCATCACACGCCGCCTCATCGAACGCGGGGTGCGTTTCGTGCAGGTCTGGGCGGGCGGCTGGGACCATCATCAGGACATCGAGGATCGTCTGTCGGCCAAGGCGAAGGAAATTGACCAGCCGTTCGCGGCGTTTCTTGCGGATCTGAAACAGCGCGGCCTCTTCGAGAGCACGCTCGTCATGTGGGGCGGGGAATTCGGCCGCAAGCCGACCAAGGATCGCAACGGCAACGACAACCCCGGGCGCGACCACAACAACCGCGCTTTCACCACGGTGCTGGCGGGCGGGGGCGTGAAGGGCGGCATGGTCTATGGCGCGACGGATGAATTCGGGAGCGCCGCCGTCTCGGACAAGGTCCACGTCCATGACATCCACGCCACGCTGCTGGCGCTGCTCGGCTTCGATCACGAGAAACTCACCTACCGCTACAACGGCCGCGACTTCCGGCTCACGGAAGTGTACGGGAAGGTCGTGAAGGGCGTGCTCGCGTGACCGTGACGGGCCGATAATCCGGTTGAAAAGGCCGGGCCAAACTGGCAATCATCCAGCATTCCATAGAAGAAACCTCGCGCCACGCTCCCGGCCCACTGGCTTCTTCGCTGTAAATGAAAGGTGTTTCCGGCATGAATCTGAACCGTTTCTTGACTGCGCTCGCGGCCGCATCCCTCGCATTTTCGTCCATCACCGACGCCCGCGCAGGCAGCCAGCAGGCCTATCTCAAGGCTTCCAACCCGGCAGCGGGCGATCAGTTCGGCCAGTCCGTGGCTGTGGCCGGTGACACGATGGTGGTGGGTGCGCCGCTTGAAGACGGCGGCGCGACGAACTCAGGCGCGGCCTACGTTTTCGTGCGCGGCACCGGTGGCTGGGTGCAACAGGCTTATCTCAAAGCCTCGAATGCGGGAATGGATGACAACTTCGGCAGCGCGGTGGCGATCTTCGGCGATACGGTGGTGATCGGAGCATCCCGCGAGGACAGTGACACCGTGGGCGTGAACGGCGATTCCGGCAACGACAACGCCTCCAATTCCGGCGCGGTTTATGTCTTCGTGCGCAACGGCACAAACTGGACGCAACAAGCGTATGTCAAACCGTCCAACACCGGGATGAGCGACCTGTTCGGCGCGGCGGTTTCGGTGTCCGGCGATACACTGGCGGTCGGGGCTTACCAGGAAGACAGCAATGCCACAGGCGCGAATGGCGACGGCAGCAATAACAGCATCGTGGACTCAGGTGCCGCTTACATTTTCGTGCGCAGCGGGACGAACTGGACGCAGCAGGCTTACTTGAAAGCCTCGAACCGTGGCACCGTGGATCAATTCGGCCGCGCGCTCGCGTTGTCCAGTGACACGCTGGTGGTGGGGAGTCCGTTAGAGGACAGCAACGCGCTTGGCGTGAATGGCAACCAGGGAGACAACACGGCCTCGGCTTCCGGCGCAGCCTACGTCTTCGTGCGCAGCGGGACGAACTGGACGCAGCAGGCGTATCTGAAAGCTTCCAACACCGGCGCGGGCGATTCCTTTGGCACCTCGGTGGCTGTCTCCGGCGACACGCTGGTGGTCGGGGCCAACGGCGAAGACAGCCAAGCCACGGGCGTGAACGGCGACGAGTTCAGCAACGGTTCCCTGAACTCGGGCGCGGCTTATGTTTTTGTCCGCAGCGGCGTGGACTGGACGCAGCAGGCTTATCTCAAAGCCTCGGTCACGCAGACCAACCAGGCTTTCGGCACCGCCGTTTCCGGGTCGGGAAATACGCTGGTGATCGGAGCCTCGGGTGAGGTGAGCAACGCGGGTGCGGCTTACGTTTTCACCCGGAGTGGTGCGGACTGGGTGCCGCAATCCCGGCTCGGTGCTTCCAATCCCGAGGCGGATGATCAATTCGGAATCTCAGTGTCCATATCGGGCGACACGGCGGTGGCGGGGGCATTTCTGGAAGACAGCAGCGCGACGGGCGTGAATGGCAGTCAGAACAACAATGGCGCCTTGAACTCCGGCGCGGCCTATGTCTTCGGCGGACAGGGCATCGTGCCCCGCCTCACCATCGCCCGCGACGGTGGCACTGGTTACTTCGTGCGTCTGAACGCGCTGGCCGGCCGAACCTACCGCTGGCTGCGCGGCCCGACCGTGACTGGTCCCTGGACGACCAACGCCACCACCACGGCGGGCGCGGCAGGGGTCATTGAATTCCACGACCTGAGCGCCCCGCCGGGACAGTCGTATTACCGCGCGGTGCAGGAATAGGCCGCAGGGTGCGAGGTGGGAAAAGGTGGGGCGCGTCGCTCCGCGCGCGCCGGGGGAGATGGAAAAGACTGCGAGGATGCCCGGTTGGTGCCAATTCAATTTCTCTTTTTCGTCCGCCCCTTTCCGATCCGGCGGCGCGCGCGGAGTGCCGCGCCCCCACCATCGAAGGGTTATCCGCCCGCCGACGCCGCTCGGACTTAACCCCCGATCAAACGCGTCGGGCGCACCGCGTCTTTGCCCACGCCGTAGCGCGGGAAGGCCTTGAGCGAGAAGGTGAAGGCGACGGTGTAGTCGTTCGGCTGGCCCGTGTCCTCGCGGATGCGCAGGGTGAGCGCGCCCGTCCAACTGCGGAAGTCCCGATAGAGGGTGTAAAACTGGTATTGAAGCAGGCCATCCCGGGCGTTGAACTGCTCCGTGATGCGCGCGCCCCAGTTCTCGTTCAACTGATAAAAAACAGTGCCGCTGATGAGGTTGTTGCCCACGCCCAGCTCGGGCGTGTCATCCAGGTAGCGGTGGCTGAGTGCGACGGCCCAGTTCTGCGCCGGCTGCAAAGTCAGCGTGTGGTTGGCCTCGACCAGCGCCGCCTGCTCCACGCTCAAACGCAGCTCGGAATTAAAGGTGATCCAACTGCGCGGTTTGAAATCCAAGTCGGAGTAAATGTCGCTGAAAGTTTCCTGCCCGTGGTACGGGGTGATGCGCCAGTCGGTGTACACGTCCCACTTGAGGAGGTTGTCGATCTGACCGTCGCGTTTGGTCTGGAATTTATTGCGCAAGCCCAGCCGCACCACCTGCTGGTTGTCGATGGAGTCGATGGAATTGTAATCCGGAAAATCAATGGGCAGCAGGCGCGAGCTGGGCAGTTGGCTGTCGAACTGGGGCAGTTGACGCGGGTGAGTGTTGAGCGAGGGCACGAAGACGTAGTTGAAGGACGGCTCAATGATGTGGCGCACGCCGTGGGTGTCGAGCAGCTCGCTCTCGGCCTGCCGATAAAGGCGCGAAGCCTTCCACGTCACTTCTGCGCCCGTGTTGAAAACGCCCCGGGTTTCCTCCTCCGTGGTCGTGCCGCGTCCGTCCGCCTCGCTGTAATAGGTCACGCGCTGGCCGACCCGGGGGATGACATTGAGCCAGCCAAAAAAGGTCCACGGCAGCGTGATCTGGTGGTAGGTGTCAGCCCGCGTGGCCCCGAAGGCATTGGTGAGACCGGGAGAGAAAAAATTCGTCTCGTTCGGGAAGAGGTGACGGAAATAACCGACGGAACTTTCACTCTCATAGTAGAGCGGCGAGGGGCCGATCTGCTGGCGCAGGCCGGTCAGTTTCACGTCCGGCAGACGCTCGACGGTTTCTTGGAAGTCGTTGACGCGGAAGAGCGTCAGGGCATTGAGATTCCAGTTCGACCAGTCTTGGTTGGCTTCGACGAAGGACTTGGGCTGCACATCATCCTGATATTCGGACTCGAAGAAATCACGAACGACGGAGGGGTCGTTCTGATACGAGACGACCCCGCGAACAGTAAGATTGGTCCGGATGTTCAGTTGCTCGCCAAAATAAATGCGCTGCCGGTTGGCGCCGGGCTTTTCGTAACCCGGCCGCTGCTTGGGATCTTCGTCATGCGCGTAGTAATAGCGGAAAAGTCCCTCGCCGAAGGTCGGATCATTCCAGTGGAAATCCGGGCCGCCCGCCACGCCCCGTTTGCCCCGCAGATCGAGATGGACCACACCATCAAGGCGCTCGTTCCAATACCAGTTGTAGCTCGAAAGCAGGAACGGTCCCCAAAGGCTGCGGTAGCCGGGGAGGAATTCAAAGTTGTTCGGATGCCGGGTGAGATCCCGGCGGAAGTAGGGAAAGTACATCACCGGCACCGGGCCGAGATAGGCCACCGCGTCGCGCGCCTCGATGGACTGGCCGGGGATGATGATGATTTGTCTGGCCTGGATGCGGTAATTCGGCTCCGGGTGGTCGTCCGTGGTGAAGAACGCATTGGTGGCCATGTCACTGCCGTTGGTCGGATTGGTCAGCAAACTCTCGCCGCCGATGAAATAAGGACGCTGCCCGGCGCGGAAATTCTGACCACTGATGACCCGGGTTTTGAAATTGTAACTGAGCCGTTCGCCCCGCCAGAGCTGGCCGCCCTCGCGTTGCAGGATCACATTCCCCTGCGCGTAAGTTTCGCCGCTCTGCCGATCAATCTGCACGGTGTCGGCGGTCAGCACGGTGGGACCGTATTTAATCACGACGCCATTCTTGTAGGTGGCCACGCCGGTCTTGAGCTGGAATTCCACCAAGCCGCCGCCGGTTGCCTCGATGGTCAGCGCGGCATTCGTCTCCGCGCCGCGCATCACAAGCGAGCAACCGAGGGCGAGCAGAAAAATGGAGGCGCGTAAATTCATGACGTGGGCAGACCTAAACAAACGGGGCGCGAGGTGCCAAGCCGATTCACGGGCCGTGCGTCCGCCCTGCCCTCCTGATTATTTCGCCGGCTGCACGGCGAAAAGCTGGCGCATGGTCGCCACGTAGAGGACGCCGTTGGCCGCCGTGGCCGTGGCGCTGATGGGCGCTTTCAATTCGATCTCGCTTAACAGTTTTTTCTCCCGCTGCGCCGCCCACACGTAGAAGTTCCCGCCGCCGCTGCGGGTGCCCAGATACACCTTGCCGTCCGCCACGTAGGGCGAGGCCCAGGCGTCACCCTTGATCTCGTGCGTCCACACCGACTGACCGGTCGAGGCGTCCACGCAGTGCATCTTGCGCCCCGTGTCGGCGATAAACACGAGGCCGCCGGAAATCGCGGGCGTGGACAGCACATGCTTGTCGAGCGCGTAGCTCCAGACTTCGACCGGGGGCTGGCCGTTGCCAGCCTTGGTCACATCCAGGCACTTCAGCCAGGCCTCGTTCTTGCCCCAGAAAATATCACCGCCGCCCGCGACGTAGAGCCGTTCGTCAAGGAACACAGGCATCCCGTAAATGTTGCTCGGCCCTTCGCGGCGATTGGTGGTGAAGCGATGGACTTCCGTTTTAGGCGCGGTCGGATCGGGGTCGAACTGGAAAACTTTCTTCAGCTTGGCCGGGGCAGTTTGACTCGTGGTGCTCGCTCGGGCGGACGAATCCAGCGGCTCGAACCCGTACACAATCCCATTCCCCGCGCAGAAGAAAATGAGCGACTTCCCGTTCACCATCGCCAACGACGGCGACGACCAGGTGCAGTGGAAAATGTTGGGCGCGATGTGCTCATCATCACGCGCGACGTAACGACCGGTGCGCTTGTCGATTACGACCAGGCTGGGCGCGTCGGGCGTGCGGATTTTGCGGTGCGTGTTGTCCACGCCAGTGCCGCTGTTCAGGTAGAGGTAATCGCCGTGAATGAGAATGGAACTATGCGCGCCATCGTGCGACCAGATGCCCGCGCCCGCCGTCAGATCAAAGAGCCAAAGGATGTCCGCGTCGAGGGGACCGAGGGGTATTGAGGATTGTGGATTGAGGATTGTAGATTGGTTGGTCCCGGCTTCAGCCAGCGGTTTCTGCACCATGCGCGCGCCCTCGTCCTTGAACGGCCCATCATTGCCGTTCGCCAGGCCGCGCGCATCCAGGCACACGACCGCGCCGCGATTATCCACCAGATACACGCGGTCGCCCTCGACCGTGACGGGCGACGACATGCCGGTATTGGGCCAGTCGTGATACTTGTCCTGCTCGCGCTTGGGCACCACGAACTGCCAGAGCAACGCCCCCGTCTGCTCGTCGAAACACATGAGCACGCCCCGGTCGCCCTGATGCTTCGGGTCGCGCGGTTCGCCGTTGTTCGTGCCGATATAGACCCGCCCGTTCGCTACGATGGGCGTGGAGTGCGTCTCGGTGCCGATGTTCGCCACCCACTTGATGTTCTTCCCCGTCTTGGGATCAAACTCAGCCGGCAGGCCGCGCTCGCTGGAAACCATGTTGCGCGTCCACGCCTGCCCCCACTGCGGCTGGTCGGCGGCAGGCGACGCCACATCAAACGAGAGCAGCAACGCGGCGCAACCAGCGAGACAGGAAAGTGATTTCATTGCGCCGAGCCTATACAAAAATCCGGCACTCCGTCACGAAACGATGCGGACGGGTGGAGCATGGGACTGACTTCAAGCTTTCCCGTGTTCATCTGCTTTCAGTGTGGTTAAAAACTCTGCGCATGAAAAACCCTTTGACCCACGCTCTCGCCTCGCTTCCGCACGGGCCAGAATTCCGTTTCGTCGATCAACTGAGCGCGCTAGACGCCGGCAAGAGCGGCACAGGTGAATACACTTTGCGGGGCGATGAGGTTTTTCTACGCGGCCACTTCCCCGGTTCACCACTCATGCCCGGCGTGCTGCTCGTGGAGGCGGCGGCGCAACTGGCCGGCACCGTCGCGCAATCCGATCCCGCGATTGCGCCGCTCCAGAATTTGCGGCTCACAGCCATTCGCGGCGCGAAAATCCTGGGGTCAGCCCGGCCTGGTCAGACGATTCAACTGGAGGCGCGCATCCTCGGTCGGATGGGAAATCTGATTCAGGCCCAAGCCACCGCCCAGGTGGAGGGTCGCGTCATTCTGCAAACGGAAATCACCTTGAGCGGCGACGCGGCGTGAACAAGAAGATTTCTCGCGAAGGAGGCGAAGGGGGTGAAGGAAGCAAAAAAGACCCAGAAGTTTTCCCCTTCGCTCCTTCGCCTCCTTCGCAGAAATCCTCTTCCTCCACGAACCTTCAAAGCCCACTTCACTTGTGCCGGATCAGATCGAGGAATTCGGCGCGGGTGCGCTGATCCGTGCGGAAGCCGCCCAGCATTGAAGAAGTCACGGCGTAAGAATTCTGCTTCTCCACCCCGCGCATCATCATGCAGAGATGCTGGGCCTCGATGACCACGCCCACGCCCTGCGCGTGGATGAGCTTCTGCACCGTCTTCGCGATCTCGAAGGTCATGCGCTCCTGGATTTGCAACCGCCGCGCGAACACATCCACGAGGCGCGGCAGCTTGGAGAGACCAATGACTTTTTTACGCGGCAAATAGGCGATGTGGCACTTGCCGAAAAAGGGCAGCATGTGGTGCTCGCACATGCTGTAGAAATCAATGTCCTTCACGATGACCATCTCATCGGACACGGCGTCGAAGAGCGCGTCGTTCAAGACGGTCATGGGATCGGAAGCGTAGCCGCTGGTCAGGAAATCCATCGACTCGGCGACCCGCACCGGCGTGCGCAGCAAGCCCTCGCGCTGCGGGTCCTCGCCGATTAGTTCCATCTGGCGGCGCACGAGCTTCGCCATCTCGTCCTTCTGCTTTTGGTTCATCGGCAGGGAAACTCGCGGATGAGAAACGGGGCGTCCAGTTTTTTGCCCGGCTTGCCCTCCGCGCCGGAGTCGCTACACTCCGCGCCGTGAACACCAAAACTCTTTGCTCCCTCGCCGTCGTGGCGATGATTCCCGCCCTGGCTTTCGCCGCCGCGAAACCGACGCTCCAGCTCGTGGCGGAAAACTTCGTCTCGCCGACAGCGCTGGCTCCCATCGACGGCGGACGCAATCTCATCGCCGACCAACTCGGCCAGGTGCGCCTGTTGAACAAGGATGGAAAACTCGCAGACAAGCCGGTGCTCGATCTCGCGACTCGCCTCGTGAGCTACAACACCAACGCCTTCGATGAACGCGGCCTGTGCGGGCTGACGGCGCATCCCAAGTTCAGCGCCAACCGGAAATTCTACGCCTACTACAGCGCCCCGTTGCGCGCGACCGCGCCGACCAATTTCAACCACACGGCGCGGCTCTCCGAATTCACGCTCGCAGCGGACGGCACCGCCGGCGGCGAGCGCGTGCTGCTCGAAATCGACATGCCTTACTTCAACCATCACAGCGGACGCATGGCGTTCGGGCCGGATGGTTTTCTCTACCTCGCAGTCGGCGATGGCGGCAACGGCAACGACGTGGATGCTCCGGCCAAGAATGGGGTGCAAGTTCAGGGCAAGGCGCCCGAAGGCAACGGCCAGAGCCGCACCACGCTCCTGGGCAAAGTCTTGCGCCTCAACGTGGACAAAAAAGATGCGGGCAAAGAATTCGCCGTGCCGACCGACAATCCGTTTGTGAAGGGCGGCGGGTTGCCGGAAATTTTCGCCTACGGTCTGCGCAATCCGTGGGGACTCTCGTTTGATCGCGGTGGCACCCGGCAACTGTTCGTCTCCGATGTGGGTCAGGATTCGTGGGAAGAGGTCAACACCATCGTCAAGGGCGGCAATTACGGATGGAACATTCGCGAGGGCTTCGTCTGCTTCAATCCCAAGGACGCGCGCAAGCCGCCCGAGGAATGTCCCAAAGTCGGCGCGAATGGCGAACCGCTCATTGATCCGATTTTTGCCTACAAGAACTTTCGCAAATTCGCCAAGGACCCGGACGCCAAAGGCATCAGCATCACCGGCGGCTATGTGTATCGCGGGAAGGCGTTGCCGCAACTCACGGGCAAATACATCTTCGGCGACTGGTCGCGCAATTTCGTGAAAGCCGACGGCGTGATCTACGTGGCCACCCGGGGCGCGGATGGCAAGTGGACGATGGACGCGTTGGAGGTCGAAGGAAAACCCGGCGGTGCCATCGGCCAGTTTATCCTCGCCTTCGGTGAGGATGCGGAGGGCGAGATCTACGTGCTGACCAACACCAGCAGCGCCCTCCGGGGCACCAACGGAAAAGTCTGGAAGCTGGCGGCGGAGTAAGAGCCGATCCGAACATCTAGGAGCGCGCTGCAATAGTCTTTGAAACACGCGGGCGAGACGCCCGCGCTCCGATCCGAGCTTTAGTCCGAGCCATGCACGGCGCTCCGCAGCAGCACCGCTTCTGCCACCCACGCCGGAGTGAGGCCGCGCAGACACGCCAGCGGTTCGTGATAAGCACACGCTGACTTCATGCACGGCACGCAGGGGAGATCGTGTCGTTGCAGCGCGCGCTGCATCTGACCGTAAGGCCCCGTGCGCAATGGATTGGTGGGGCCGAAGACTCCGATGACAGGCAGGCGCAGCGCCGCCGCGACGTGCATCGGGCCGGTATCGTTCGTGACCACGCTCTGGCAGACGCGCAAGACCTCGATCATTTGCAGCAGCGTCGTGCGTCCCGTCAGGTCAAGGCACGCTACCGGGGCCACGGAGGAAAGGGCCGCGCCCAGCAAACGATCCGCACCTCCGCCGAGAATGACAAAGCGCAGCGCCTCATTTTGCCGGCGCAAGGTGCGGACGAGATTCTGAAAGTGTTCGAGCGGCCAGCGCTTGTTGTCCCAACGCGCGCCGGGCAGCAGGGCGACCCACGGGTGCCCTTGCAGCGACCACAATTCCTCGACCTCCGCCGCCACGGCGGGGCGTTCCGGCATCCACTCGAAATTAAAATGCACCGGCACGCCCAACGCCCGCAGCACTTCGAGATACCAGTCCACGGCGTGCGTCTCCAAGGACGGGCGAGGCACGCTCACGTCGTAGAAACCCGGGGTGAATTCGCGCCAGTCGTGCAGACCGGCGGTGAGTGCGCCGTTGGCCAGCCACGCCACGGCACCGCTGCGAATCAAGGCCTGAAGATCGATGACGAGATCGAAGCGGTGACGACGGATGTCTCGGATGGACGCCGCCAGTTCGCTCCAGTGCCACGGCTTGGCCCAGCGCTGGCGATCGAAACGGAAAATGCCCGAGAGGTCAGGATCGCCTTCCAGCAATTGGGCGGAACGTACTTCGATCCACCAGTGTATTTCACTGTGGCGGAAGTGCTGCTTAAGCAAGCGCAGGACGGGCAAGGCCTGCACGACATCGCCGAGCGAACTGGGTTTGAGGATGAGAATCTTCAAAACTGCGGCGAGCCTTGGCCCGCATCACCGGAACATCACCGACGAATCATTTGCCGAACGAGAGGCGCTCGGCCAGGCGCGGCGGCAGGCCGGCGGCGAGAATCTTCTGCTGGGCGGCGGCAATGTCGTAATCGAGACGGCGCAGTTCAATCGAGCCTTCGATCAAATCGTAAATCACGTAGGCCGCCTTGGGATTGTTGTCACGCGGCTGGCCCACGCTGCCGACGTTCACGAAATACTTGCGGCCTGGTTCAACCTTGAACTTCGAGTAGGTGCCACCCCGCACGACCGAGTCGCGGATGAAGGCCACGGGCACATGAGTGTGGCCGAAGAAACAGACGCTCGTGTTTTGGTAGGTGAAGCTGGCGGCGGCCATGAGCTTGTCGAAGACGTAGCCCCAGCGCTCAGGCTGATCGAGCGTGGAGTGAACCATCGAGAAGCTTCCGACCAGGCGGATGTATTTCAGATCGCGCAGCCAGCGGCGGTCGTCTTCGGTCAGTTGCTTGCGCGTCCAGATCACGGCCTCGGCGGCGTGCGGATTGAAACCCTCCAAGTCCTCTTCGCTCGAGCAGTATTCGTCGTGGTTTCCCTTCACGCACGGCATGTTCATCTTGCGCACGATGTCGAGGCACTCCTTGGGATTCGCGCCGTAGCCCACGACGTCGCCCACGCAACAGTAGTGGGTGCACTTCTGTTCGCGCGCGTCGGCCAGGACCACGTCGAGGGCGTCGAGGTTGCCATGGATGTCTGCAATGACGGCGTATTTCATCGGGCGACTTTAGCTTACAATTTCAAAACCACGAAAATTCCCCGAGGGCGGGGTAAAAAGTTCTTCTTCACGCGTGATCATCCGGCCCAGACCGGACTCGCGGACGGCCTGCCGGAACGCGTCCAACTCCGCACGTTCCCCCACGGCCACCAACTCCACCCGGCCATCTTCGAGGTTACGGATCGTGCCCGTGACTTCAAAACCGGGCGTGAGCGACTTCACGGTGTAGCGGAACCCGACTCCCTGCACGCGGCCCGAGTAATAGACCGTCATCTGTTGGCGGCTCATTGATTGATTAAACGCGGCGGCGATAAAGCCATAAGCGCAACGAAGGGCGCAAGAATTTGTTTGGCGCGCTTTCCCGCAGTGAGACCGTCCGTCCCGGCTGCCCCACTGCGGTGCGCCGTTTGATCCTTTGCGGTGGATTGGCCCCCAACTCTCGCGCATGTTCTCCGCCTGATGCCGGATTGGATACCGACCGCCCACCCGCCCCTGCTCGCGCTTGCGCCCATGCAGGACGTAACCGATCTGCCTTTCTGGAAGCTCATGGCGCGCTATGGCGGCGCGGATGTTTATTACACGGAATACTTCCGCGTCCACGCCACTTCGCATCTGGAGCCGCACATTCTGGACTCCATCACGGAGAATCCCACCGGCCGGCCCGTCATCGCGCAGATGATCGGCAACGACATCGACGCCCTGGTGCGCACGGCCAAGGTGTTACAGCGCCATCCCATCGTGGGCGTGGATTTGAACCTCGGCTGCCCCGCACCCATCGTGTACCGCAAATGTGCCGGGGGCGGACTGCTGCGCGAGCCGAAACGCATCGACGCCATTCTCGGCGCGCTGCGCGAAGCCATTCAGCCGCCCGTCCGCTTCACGGTGAAGACGCGCCTCGGGTTTGAATCCACCGATGTCTTTGAAGAGCTGCTGCCCATCTTCGCCCGGCACTCGCTCGACCTGCTCACCGTGCATGGCCGCACTGTGGCTGAGATGTACCGGAGCGAGGTGCATTATGACTTCATCGCCCGCGCCGTGGCCGCCCTGCCCTGCCCTGTGCTGGCCAACGGCAATGTTCACTCCGCCGCTAAAGCCGCCGAAGTGCTGCGGCTCACCGGCGCGGCCGGTTTGATGATCGGGCGCGGCGCAATTCGCAACCCGTGGCTCTTCCACCAAATCCGCCAGCATCAGCGGGGCGAAACGCTCTTCCTGCCGCGCGGTCACGACGTGTTGGAATACATCCGCGCGCTCTACGAAGCCGTCTGCTCGCCCGAGGTGCGGGAGGCGGCGCAGGTGCAGAAGATGAAGAAGTATTTGAACTACGTGGCCGTGGGCGTGGAGCCAACGGGACAATTCCTGCACGACATCCGGCGGGTGACGAACAAGGCGGAGTTTTTCCAAGTCTGCGAAACTTTCCTCAACCACGACACGCCGCTGCCCCTGGAGCCATTCGGCCATCCCGCCACCTCCAGCGAACGGGAGTGATGCCCAAAGGCCGGGCCGGCGCATCAAAGCGCGGTGGCACTGATCGCCGCGCGACCATGGCTATCAACCTCCACTCAGGGCTTCGACTTGGACGAATGACTGTCGATCAGGGATTTCACGCCCTTCATCAGGTGCCAGAATAGGGCCGCATCCTGCTTCTCCACCCGGTCGCGCAGTCGCTTCTGGAATTTCGCCAGATGCTTGAGACCTGTCTTCTCCCGGCCTTGGGCAAAGGCCCCATCAGCCGACCGCAATTTATCGAGCAGTTCGCGTTTGTGTTTCGCGGGCAGGGCCGAGGCGTTCACGCGATAGCTCAGAAGCACGCAAGGGTTGTTCGTCGGATCGATGTCCAAGGAAGCCGTTGTGACCTGCGCCGCTACCACGATGTCCCCATACTTATTGAAATAGAGAAAGTCCGCGTGACCCAACCCGGCGGCCAGATGCACATCCTCAGGAAAATAATCCCCGCTGACCAGGGCCAGCGGATTGGTCGAACCCCGAAAGCGCAGGACCGCTCCGTACGGGTTCTCCGCGCCGCGCGCCTGCAACGAGAAAAACTCCGCGTCCACCGCTGATTGCAAGAAGAAGCCGGGCGTGAGACCACCATCAGCAGCCGCGTTCACCGAATCGTAACTGACGGTCTCAAGTCCGGTATCGAATTGAAACGTATAGCCGGACACGCCGCCGGAATAATCATAACCGCCGAACCACGGCAGCGGATTGTTGTCCGACGGGAGAGTGGCGAGGTTCACCTCAATGTGCCCCGTGATGGTGGTGCCCACGGCCACACCGGCCAGCGGCGAACCGCTGGCCTGAGTGACTAGGCTGTTGAACTGGAGGCGAACCAACTGGGAGCAAGCCGGAAAGACCGCGCCCAGCAGCACGACCGTGCCGACAATGATGCGAAACATTTTGATATTTTCGCCGTGGTGATGACGCACCACAGCTCCGGTAGGATTAGCGCAACGGAACTGCTTATGTCGAGAAAGGTTATCGTGTGCAGGGAAGGATGGGGGCATCCGCAGGCCCGGACTCATGACACCGCTGCAACTTGTGCCTCATGCCATCGCGGACACTTTTGTTGGACCACAACGCACCCCGCTGACCGTTATTTAATTCGAGAGGGATGGTTGTCCATCGACGAGATTTTCCACCGGGCCGGCATCATCGCCGAGCGGCCGGATCACCGCGTTGGTGGGTGCCTCTGGGCCGGCAATTCTGGCCTTCTCGACTTCCAACTCCACCGCGACCAGGTCCGCTGGACCCGAGGCGGGCGTCAGGTGGTTGGTGTCGATGTTCCGCAGCGGCGCAGTTACCACGGGCCGGGCGGGCTTCGCTCCGTGGAGGAAAATTTCCACCGGCTCCCGTTCCCCCTCGACTTGGATGATGGCTGACTTGGTGCGGATCTCCTGGCAAAGCACATTGACTCTCTCGCCTCGGATCTCGACCTGCGCCATTTCCCCCACGGCCAGGGTCTGGTTGTTCACGATCACGAGGCGCCGGGCTGGATTTCCAGACACTCCGCCCAAGCGCAAGTCATCGCCCAAAGTTGGCTTGGAGCCGTCGGCGCGGCCATCATCTCCGCCCGCCGCGCCCTGGCCGCCGCCCGTGGTGAACTCGAACCCGTTGGTGCCCTGGTGCAGGCGGACCCCCGGCATTTTATCAAATCTGATCAAGATTCCAGCGATGGCCAGCAGCATGACGAGCACGCCGATCACCAATCGCATTACAGGCGATTCCATGACAAGGTTCTCGGCATTTGCGACGCTGGGGTGAAGTCAACCGCCAAGCCAAACTGACTCCTTGAGGTCCTTCCATCCAGTTAAGGATGGCTCCAGGACATAATCAAACTCGCCCACGGCCTGACCAAACGGGGTGGCGTGAGCAATCGTCGAAATAGGATTCGGCACTTGTTACCGGTTCGACCGGAGGTATCTTCATCCATCTCAAATCGCGTGAAAAAAATTCTTAGCTCCCTCGTGTGTCTGTGCGGCGTGCTGGCCATGCATCGCTCCGCCTCGGCCGCCATCGTCATCAACGAAATCCATTACAACCCGGACGTGAAGACCGAGCCGGCGGAGTTCGTGGAGCTGTGCAACACCGGACCCATCGCCGTGAATCTTGCGGGCTGGAAGCTGTCCTCGGGTTTTATCTACACCTTCCCCAGCACCAACGTCGCCCCCGGTCGTTTCGTGGTGGTCGCGCAAAATCCCGCTTTTCTCCAGACCAAGTTCACGGTCACGGGAGTGCTGGGACCCTTCAACACCAACGGCGGTTCCGGGCTGTCGAAGGACGCTGACAAGGTCACGCTGCGCAATGCCGCCGGGCAGGTGGAGGATGAAGTCTCCTACCAAATTGGTTTTCCGTGGCCGACGGTGGGCGATGCACCGGGCTACTCGATTGAGCTGATCAATCCCCAGCTTGATCGAACCTTGGGCGGCAATTGGCGGGCTTCCACCAACGGCGTCGTGGGAGCGAAACCCACGCCCGGCAAGACCAATCTCGTTTTTGCCGTCAATGCGCCGCCCGCCATTCGCCAAGTCGAGCACACCCCGCAGCAGCCGACGGGCGGAGTGCCGGTGCTCATCACGGCCAAGGTCACGGACCCAGATGGCGTGAGCGCGGTGACGCTGGAATACCAAATCGTGAATCCGGGCAACTACATCGAGCTGACCGACGCAGCTTACACGAATGCGACGAACTGGGTTTCCCTGCCCATGAACGACGCGGGCACGAACGGCGACTTGACGGCGGGCGACGACACGTTCACGGCGGAAATTCCCGCCGCCGTGCAGACGCACCGGCGTTTGATTCGTTATCGCATCACCGTGGCCGACACCGGCGCGCGCTCGGTGCGAGTGCCCTACGCGGATGATCCGCAGCCGAACTTCGCCTACCTCTGCTACAACGGCGTGCCGGGCTGGACGGGCGCGGTGCAGCCGGGCACCGGCGGCGCGAATGGCGTGGCCTTCACGGTGCCGGCGGCAGAGATGAGCCGGATGCCGGTCTATCAACTCCTCACCAAGAGCAACGAGTTTGCCGAGGCCATCGGCTGGGCGCCCGGTCTGCCGAACAACAAATACGGCGGCGACAATTATCTCTGGAACGGCACGCTGGTCGTGGACGGCAAGGTGTACGACCACATCGGGTTCCGCTGTCGCGGCGGCGTGTGGCGCTACTCGATGGGCAAGAACGCGATGAAGTTCAGCCTCAACCGCGGTCACGATCTCGAGGTGAAGGACAACTGGGGCCGCAAGCTCAAGGCTCCGTGGCGGCGCTTGAGTTTTCGCCCGAACATCCAGCAGGGCGACTTCCTGCATCGCGGCGAGCAGGGCTTGTTCGAGGCGGTGGGTTACAAACTTTACGACCTGGCGGGCGCGAATGGATTGCGAAATGTGCAGCTCCAGTTCCGCGTCATCGACGACGCGAGAGAAACAGTGGCGGGCAATCAATACCAAGGCGACTTCTACGGCCTGTGGCTGGCGGTGGAGGAAGAAGACGGACGCTTCCTCGAAGAGCGAGGTCTGCCGGATGGCAACGTGTACGACATGGAAGGCGGCACCGGCACGCTCAACCACCTCGGAGCGCTGGGGCCGTCCGACAAGAGCGACTTGAATTCGCTCCTGACCTACGGCGGGGCCAGCCCGACCGAAGCGTGGTGGCGCACCAATCTTGATCTGCGTTCCTACTATTCCTACCAAGCCATCTCGCAGGGCATTCACCAATACGACATCGCCGACGGCAAAAACTATTTCTACTACCGGAATCCCGTGAGTGGTCTGTGGACGGTGTGGCCGTGGGATCTTGACCTGACGTGGGCGGACAACATGTATCGCTCCGGCCAGCAGGGCGGCGACGAGCCGTTCAAGCTCCGGGTGCTGAATAACTTTGCCAGCCCCGGCACCTTCCCGGCCCTCAGCATCGAGTTCCGCAACCGGGTCCGCGAAATCCGCGACCTGCTCTTCAACACCGACGAGGCCTTCCGGCTCATCGACGAATACTGGTGGATGACGCGCGGCACCAACACCTCGTCCATCGTCGATGCCGACCGCGCGTTTTGGGATTACAACCCGGTGATGAACGACTCGGCGATCGTGAACTTGAGCAAGGCGGGCAACTATCACTTCTATCAGTGGCAGAACGAGCCGGGCATGAGCAACACCTTCAGCGGGGCGGCCCAGATGATGAAAAATTACGTCCGTTACCGCTCGACCAACGCGACCTTCTCGCTCGACACCATGAGCGCGGACGCCTCGAAGCCGAACCGCCCGACGATCACTTACACCGGCACGCCGGGCTTCCCGATCAACCGGTTGAACTTCCAGTCGTCGGCCTACAGTGGGGCGGGCGCGTTTCAATCGCTGCGCTGGCGCGTGGCGGAAATCACTGGCACCAACAGTCCTATCTACAATCCGGACGAGCCGCAGAAATATGAAATCCAGGCGGACTGGGAGAGCGGGCCGATTCCCGCCTTCAACGCCAGCGTCACGCTGCCCGCGAATCTGGTGCGCGTGGGCAGCCGCTATCGCGCGCGCGTCTTGCACACCGATGCCACGGGCCGCAACAGCCAGTGGTCGCTGCCCCAGGAGTTCGTGGTGGGTCCTTCGGACAATCTCGCCGACCTGCAAAATTTTCTCCGCATCACCGAGGTGATGTACAATCCGGCAGCCGGCGGCTACGAGTTCATCGAACTGCAAAACACCAGCGCCAGTCTCACGCTCGATCTTGCGGGCGTGAAGTTCACCCAGGGCGTGGATTTCACCTTTCCGTCCGGAGCCACGCTCGCGCCCGGCGCGTTCCTCGTGGTGGTCGGCACGGCGGATCTCGCGGGCTTCCGCGCCTATCACGGGCTGGGGCTGGAGGTGGCGGTGTTCGGTCCTTACACCGGCTCGCTGAACAACGCGGGGGAGCAACTGGTCCTGCGAACTTCGGCGGGCGGGAGCGACATCGTGAACTTCAGTTACGCCGACGGGCGCGGCTGGCCGGTGGCGGCGGACGGCGGCGGGCACTCGCTCGTCCTCCTCGACAGCGCGCTGGCCGCGCAAGGCGCGGGCGCGGGCGATTACGCGGGCAGTTGGCGGGGCAGCACGTATCTGCGCGGCTCTCCCGGCGCGGCGGACGCGGTGCCGACGCCCACGATTCTGCTCAATGAGATTGTGGCCCACACCGACTTCAACAATGAGTTGGACTCGAACGACTGGATTGAATTGCACAACCCGACGGACTTTCCCATCACGCTCGGCTCCGGCTGGTATTTGAGCGACGACAGCTCGGCCTACACCAATCTGATGAAGTGGGCCATTCCCACGAACACCACCATTCCGGCGCACGGCTGGGTGAGCTTCGATGAAGTGAGCGGGTTTCATTTCCCCACCAACATCGGCTTCGGATTGAACAAGGGCGGCGAGCAGGTCTTCCTCTCGTATCTGCCCGGCACCGCGCAGGACCGCGTCGTGGATGCAGTCAGTTTCAAGGGCCAGGAGAATGACTGGTCGTGGGGTCGTTACCCGGATGGCGGGCCTTTCTGGTCTGCGCTCACGCCGCGCACGCGCGATGGCGCGAACTCCGCACCGCCCGCGCGCGTCATCATCAGCGAAGTGCATTACCATCCGCCGGACCTGCTGGTGGGCACCAACTTCACCGACAATTCGCTGGATGAATTTGTGGAACTCTACAACGGCGCACCGCTCCCGGTGACGTTCCACAACACGAATGGAACGTGGCGGATCAACGGCGGGGTGGCCTTCACCTTCCCGACCAACTTCACCCTCGCGGCGGGCGAGTATGCGCTGCTGGTGAATTTCAATCCGGCCACGAACGCCGCGCAGTCAAACGCGTTCCGCAACCTCTACGGCATCACCGACCCCGGCCTGCGCATCCTCGGCCCCTGTCTCGGCAAGCTGGCCAACAACAGCGACCGCCTCGCGCTCGAACTGCCGCAACATCCCGACGGCACGAACGACACGATCAGCTGGGTCATCGTCGATGAAGTGCTCTACGCCGACCAGCCGCCGTGGCCCTGCGGCAGCGATGGCACGGGCAATTCCCTTCAGCGTCTGAGTGCCACGTTGAGCGGCAACGATCCCGCGCAGTGGACCGCCGAACCGCCCACCGCCGGACGCGCCCGCGCCAATCTGCCCGCCGGATTGCCCACCATCACGTCCCAGCCCCAGAACCGCGTGGCGGCCACCAACGGCAGCACCTCGTTCAGCGTGAGCCTGTGCGGCACGCCGCCCTTCGCCTACCAATGGCAGTTCAACAGCAGCACCCTCGGCGGCGCGACCAACGCAACCTTGAACCTGACCGCCCTCACCGTCGCAAACGCGGGCGACTACCGCGTCCTCGTGTCGAACGCGGCCGGCTCCATCACCAGCCAGGTCGCGACCCTCATCGTGCAGTCGCCGCCCTTCATCATCACGCCCCCGCAGTCGGTCACGATCATGAGCAATCAGTCGGCGAGCTTCAGCGTGACGGCCGGCGGCACACCGCCGCTCCAATACCAGTGGCTGCTTAACGGCGTCAGCCTGCCGGGCCGAACCAACGACTCGCTGCTGCTCACGAATGTGCAGCCCGGCCAGGCCGGCAATTACCGCGTGCAAGTGCTCAACACCGCCGCCTCCGTGTTCAGTTCCAACGCGCTGCTCACCGTGCAGGTGCCAATCTATTTCTCGGTCCAGCCCACGAACCAGAACGTGCTGCCCGGCACCAATGTCACCCTCGTCGCGGTCGCCCCCGGCAACGGCGCGGTCCGTTACCAGTGGCGCTTCCAGGGGACCAACCTCCCGAATGCCACCAACGCCAGTTATAGTTTCACCGGCGCGAACATCACCAATCATCACGGCATCTACTCGGTCGCGGTCGAGGACGACATCAGCACGGCCACCAGTGCCAGCGCCTTCATCTACGTGCTGCTCAAGCCCGGCGTGTCCGTGCCGATGCGGACGAACACGGTGCTGCAAGGAGGCAGTGTCACCTTGAGCATCACCGCCACCGGCGCACCGCCGCTCACCTACCGCTGGCTGCGCAACGGCGCGGCCTTTGCCACCAACACCGTGCCCTTCATCACCGTGACCAACTTGCAGAGCAGCGCGAGATACCAGGTGGTGGTGACCAATCAGGCCGGCTCCTCCCCGGCCAGCCCCAGCGCGGGCATCACCAACCTCTTCGTGCTCGCCGATCTGGATCAAGATGGCGTGGCCGACCTGTGGGAACTGGCTTACGGCTTCAGCACCAACAACGCGGGCGATGCCCTGCTCGACTTCGATGGGGACGGCATGAACAACCGTGATGAATACCTCTCCGGCACCAACCCGACCAACGCGCTCAGCGTATTGAAGATCGTGCTCTCGGCGACCAACATGGCGGAACTGAACTTCACCGCTCAATCTAACCTCAGCTACACCGTGCAATGGCGGACCAACTTGGTTCAACCGGCTTGGAGCAACCTGACCAGCATCACCGCGCAACCGCTCGTGCGCACCGTGTTGGTGGACACCGCCACCGCGCCCGCCGGCTCCGAGCGTTACCTCCGCATCGTCACCCCGAGCGTGCCGTAGGGAACATGGTGCTAGGTGGGGCGGTAACTTCACCCACGAGGGCCAGCCGCGCCGCGTTGGGTGGGAGCGGCGCGGGCGGAGTTGGTTCTGGGCACGAATTAAAAATTCGGCCTATCGGACCAGCTCCGTCCCCACTCCAGCGTCGGTAAAAATCTCCAGCAGCACCGCGTGCGGCACGCGCCCATCCACAAGCGACACCTTGTCCACGCCGGAACGGATCGCGGCCACCGCACTGTCCATCTTGGGAATCATCCCCTTGTCGATGACGCCGGTGCGCTTGAGTTCTTCGATCTGGCCGGTGGTGACTTGCGTGAAGAGCGTGCTCGCGTCCTTCGGGTCGCGCATCAAACCCGGCACGTCGCTCATGAAGACGAGCCGCTTCGCCTTGAGCGCAATGGCCGCCTGCGCCGCCGCCACATCCGCGTTGCAGTTGTAGATTTGCCCGCTCGCATCGCGCGCCGTGGGGCTGATGACCGGCACCATCCCTTGCGCGATGCACTCCAATAGCGGTGCGGTGTTGACCGCGATGACTTCGCCGACGAAGCCCACGTCAATCTTCGCACCCGGCTTCTCCTTGTCGTCGAGCAGCAACTTGCGACAGGTGAAAATGTCCGTGCCAGCAAAGCCTTTCGCCTTCCCGCCCAACGCATTGATCGCCGCAACAATTTCAGGATTGATTTCACGCGAGAGCACTTGATCCACGACCAGCACCGCCGCCTCATCCGTCACGCGCTGACCCTGGATGAAGCTCGCGGTCAAACCCGCCTTCTCCATCGCGCGCGTGATGGCCTTGCCGCCGCCATGCACCACCACGGGATTTATCTCCACCGCTTCAAGAAACACGATGTCGCGCGCCACGCCCATCCGCACCGCCGCGTCCGGCGAATCCATGAACGAGCCGCCGTACTTCACGACGAAGGTCTCGCCGCTGAAACGCTGAATGTAGGGCAGCGCTTCGAGCAGCGTCGTAGCTTTGGCAATGAGGTCTTGCATGAATATTCAGACTCAAGGCGCAGGCAGAACTTTTTGGTATCCATAACTGACCGTCTCTATCTGGCCCAAAACGTAACCGAGCACAGCCTCTCCGTCCCGCAACTTGTCCGACAATAACCAATCTGTGCCAACCTGCTTCAGCACCAGCCAGTCAGGCTCTTGTGCAGAAGCCTCGGCAGCGCGAAGCAATAAAATGGCATAGTCTCCATAACGCACTACGCTGATCAAACCTTGCGCAGGCTGAGGGGCGAGTGTGCGGGAGAGCCGCGGCAATTCATCTTTCAACATTTTGCGAAGTGGCACGCCGGAACTACTGGTTGACTCGCGCTCATCCGGGGCCACCAAAGATAAATACCAATCCAAGTCGGCGACTTTCGCCGCACCGTAAACCGCCGCCAAGGCACCTTCCGGAGTTTTGAGGTTTTGATTTGTTCTGGTCACCGTGTTGGTGAAACGCAGGGGAGGATTGAAAACTTTACCCTCGAACTGAACGGTCACAGGCGCAGGCAACTGTGTTCTGTGCGAGGCAAAAACCGCTTCTTCAACCAAGTTGGACGAGGCTGATGGTTTGTTGGCAACGAGGACCGGTTTTTGTCCGCTTAAGAATGAATTTTCAAAGAGCTGGTAGGCCGTATTTGTGTGCGACAACGTATCGGTCAGGAAAAACTTTTCGCCCTGCTTTCGGAAAGTGAACGGATGCTGGTCAACACCGTCGGAACTTTTCATTTCGCAGACCAAGATCGTGAACCCTCCAAAGAAAAGTTTTGCAGTGGCAGTCACTTTGACTGACTCCCCTTTGGACCCGTCCGCCAGAGAACTGGATTGCTCCGCCGCGATGTAGAGGGAGTTGTAAGCGTTTGTGTCCCCGTCGAAAGCGGCTTTGAGCATGCTAGCCAACACTGCTTCGGGCGAAGAATGGTCCGCTTTGCCCGACGCCGCTCGTTCAATCAACTTGGGTGGCTGAAGGATTTCCCCTTCAAAAACCAACGACACGGGAAAAGTGCGCTGCCCCTCCGGGTAAATGTCGAAGCGGACGGGCGCTGCAAAAACTAGGGACGGCAAAGCCAAAAACAGCAGCAAGGTGAAGCCGACCGTCAGCTTATGCTGGGCAGTGTGAATGTTCATCGCTCGGATGAAAGCTGGCGCTGCGGTTGGACGCAACCCCATTGTCTCAAGGGACCGAAGGCAATCTTGTCAAAGCCCGCCCCGGCTGAGACAGTCCCGACATGACAGCAGTGGAAAAGCCGCAATTGCTCTCGATTGAAGAATACATCGAAGGCGCGCAACACAGTGAAGTGAGGCACGAATACATCGCCGGCGTGGTGTACGCGATGGCGGGCACCAGCATTGATCACAACCTCATCGCCTCGAACGTCCTGCTGGCCCTGCGCAACCATCTGGCCGGGAAACGCTGCCGCGTTTTCATGTCGGACGTGAAAGTCCGTTTGGAGATCGGACAGGACGATGTCTTCTACTACCCCGACGTGATGGTGGGCTGCGACCCACGCGACACGGAGAAATTTTATCTGCGCCATCCGAAGGTCATTGTGGAAGTGCTGTCCGAAAGCACCGAACGCACGGACCGTCGGGAAAAACTTCTCAGCTACATGAGGATTGAATCGCTCGAAGCCTACGTGCTCGTCGCGCAGGACCGGAGCGAGGTGACGGTTTTTCAGCGCGGTAAGAACTGGCAGGCTGAAGTGTTCAAAGGACGGGAGCAATCCATTCGCCTCGATTCGATTGAATTCACCATGCCTCTGTCCGCCATCTACGAAGGCATCGCTGTTTAATCAGCCCCCCAGCGTCGTCGGGTCGGTCACGTCGCCTTTATTGAACTCCACGTATTCTTCCGTGAGATCGGAGGCGTACATCAAGGCACTGGATGAGCCGAGGTTCAGATTGATGTGGAGGTCGAATTCCTTGGGCGCGGCGGCGGCGCAGAGTTGTTTAAAGGTGGCCTTGGTCGGCTGCCCGCGCTTCAAACTCCAAATCACTTTGCGTGATCCCGGCGCGCTGTAGCCAATGTCCACCTTCTCCTCGACGACCTTCGCGGAAGAATAACCGAGCGCGTCAATGATGCGGCCCCAGTTCGGGTCACCACCGAACCAACTCGTCTTCACGAGTGAACTGTTGGCCACGGCGCGGGCGGCGGCATCGGCATCGGCCACGTGGCGCGCGCCGTGAACTCGCACGGTCACGAAGCGGGTCACGCCTTCGCCGTCGCGCACGATTTTTTGCGCGAGTTCGAGGCAGACGTGGTTGAGGGCGGCTTGGAAAACTTCCACGCCTCGTAGCAGCCGAGGTAACGAGGCTCTAACTGAATTCTTTGCATGGAACCTCCTTACGTCGGCTGCTACGAGAGGAGGATTCTCCGCCAACCCGTTCGCCAGCACGAGCACGGTGTCGTTGGTGCTCATGTCGCCATCGACAGTGATGCGGTTGAAGCTCTGGGCCACAGCGGTTTCGAGACAGGCCTGCAGGGCCTTGGCCTCAATCGCCGCATCCGTGGTGATGAAGCAAAGCATGGTGGCGTGCAGCGCGCGGGCGGCGGGGCGCGCGCCGGTGGCGCTCATGCCAGGCTGAATCATGCCCGCGCCCTTGCACACGCCGCCGATGCGGACGGTTTTGCCGCCGAGCTGGAATTCAATCGCGACCTGCTTGGGGTGGGTGTCGCTGGTCATGATCGCTTCAGCCACATGGTCCGCGCTGGCTCCGATGGAATTGACGAGGCGCGAGGCCGCGACGATGCCCCGCCGCACATTGGCCATTGGCATCACCACGCCGATGCGTCCGGTGGAGCCGACGAAAACTTGTTTTTCTTTGAGTCCAAACTGCGCCGCCACGAGCGCGGTCATCTCGCGCGCGTCGGCCCTGCCCTGTCGGCTCGTGCAGGCATTGGCATTGCCGGAATTCACCACGATGGCTTGAGCCACGCCGCGTTTCACGCGTTCGGCGCAGACCTTCACCGGCGCGGCGCAAATCTGATTGGTGGTGAACATGCCCGCGACGGTGGCCGGCACCTGGGACACAATCAGCGCCAAGTCACGCTTCGGTCCCTTGTTCGATCCCTTGCCGGTGCCGAGGCGCTTGATGTCGCAGAATACACCGCTGGCGACGAAGCCGCGTGGCGCAACAATGGAGCCGGAGATTTCAGTGAACTTGAACTTCATGTGGGGGCGGAGTGTAAGAATGAAGCCGCGTGATGCAACTGGTTTGAGGGGGACTACATCAATCCCGCCGTCTCCGGATAGCCGCACATCACGTTCAGGCTCTGCACCGCCTGGCCGCTGGCGCCCTTCACGATGTTGTCCTCGGCGCTCATCACGATGAGGCGACCGGTGCGCGGATCGAGACGCCAGGCGAACTCAATCACGTTGGTGCCAACGACGTTCTTGGTGTCGGGCAACGACTTGCCTTCGAGGAGACGCACGAAGGGTTCGTGCGCGTAAGTTGCTCGATACGTTTCCTCAATTTGCTGTGTCAGCGCGCTCATCTCGTCGGCTCCGCTAAAATGCTTCGCGGGCGCGGCGTAAATCGTGGTGAGGATGCCGCGGTTCACCGGGATGAGGTGGGGGGTGAATTGGATTTTGACCCGCTCGCCAGCGGCGAAGGACAGCTCTTGTTCGATCTCGGAAAGGTGCCGGTGTTTGGGCACGCCGTAGGGACGCACGCTCTCGTTGCACTCGACGAAGAGGTAATCAAGTTCCGCCTTGCGGCCCGCCCCACTTACGCCACTGAGCGAGTCGGCGATGATGCTCTCGGGCTTGATCAGTTTCGCGCGCAGCAAAGGCGCGAGCGGCACGATGATGCTGGTGGGATAACAACCCGGCGAGGCGATGAGCAGCGCGTCTTTGATCTGCTCACGGTAAATCTCCGGCAGGCCATAGACCGATTTGGCCAGCAACTCAGGCGCGGGATGCTCATGCGCGTAAAATTCTTGGTAGGTGTCGGCGCTCTTGAGCCGGAAATCAGCGCTCAGATCGATGACCCGGCAGCCACCGTTCAACAACGGCACGGCGAACTCCGCCGCCACGCCGTGGGGCAGCGCGAGGAAAACCACGTCGCATTGTTTGGCCAGCACTTCAGCGTTCGGGTCGCTGAAGCGCAGCGTCCGAGCCAGCGCGTATTGCGAAAACTTCGGGAAGATTTGCGCGACGGTCTGTCCGGCGTATTGCCGGGAGGTGACGGCGGCGAGTTGCGCGTGCGGATGCGTGAGCATCAGGCGCACGAGTTCTTCGCCGGAGTATCCCGACGCGCCGATAATGCCGATTTTCACTGGGTTTGCCATGAGTCCGTTGTTGGTTGTCTGTTGTTCGCGGTCAGACTTCGATTGTGAGTATCAGCAAGAACCGACCACTGACAACTGGCAACTGACCAAACAAAAAAGCCCCGCAGCTTGCGCCAGCGGGGCTTTGGAAATTCGGAGCAACGAATTAACGCTTGCTGAATTGGAAGCGTTTGCGCGCGCCGGGCTGGCCGTATTTCTTGCGCTCGCGCATGCGCGGGTCGCGGGTGAGGTAGCCTTCGGACTTGAGCGCGGGGCGGTAATTGACATCCGCTTCGAGCAGCGCGCGGGAGATGCCATGACGCACGGCTCCGGCTTGACCGGCGGGACCGCCGCCCTTGACGTTCACCTTGATGTCAAACTTGGCTGCGGTCTCGGTGCGGGTGAGCGGGGCGCTGACGACGCCGCGCAGTGTTTCCGTGGGGAAATAAACCTCAAAGGCGCGGCCGTTGACGGTGATTTTGCCAGCCCCGGCGGCGAGGCGGACACGGGCGACCGAAGTTTTGCGGCGGCCGGTGCCAAGAAATTCCTGAATCTGGGTTGCCATAGAAATTAGTTGTTAATCTTGAGGACGGCCGGCATCTGGGCGGCGTGGGGATGCTCGGCACCCTTATACACTTTCAGCTTGGTCAGAAGCTGATCGCCGAGGCGGTTCTTGGGAATCATGCCTTTGACGGCGTGATGGATGAGTTCCTCGGAGTTCTTGGCACGGACCTGGGCGACGGAGGTGTACTTTTCGCCACCTTTCCAGCCGGAGTAGGTCATGAAGAACTTCTCGTTTTCCTTCTTGCCCGTGAGCTTCACCTTGTCGGCGTTGATCACGACCACGAAGTCGCCCGCGTCCCACATGGGGGTGAAGACGGGCTTGTTTTTGCCGCGCAAAACGTCGGCAACTTTGGCGGCGAGACGGCCCAGCACCATGCCGTCGGCATCGACGACATGCCACTTGCGCAGGCTCAAATAGTCTTTAGGCAGATAAGTTTTCATCCAGATTCCAATTTAAGGAGGGCGGAAGTTAGCAAAGGAGAACTTCAAGTCAACAACCCATTTCGACTTACGTGTATGCCGGGTGGAAATCCCAAGTTGGGGACGTGTTCATTGAACTTTTAGCCCCGCAGCGCATAGCCGGAACTCCTCGCGGCGGATGAAACCATCGCGGTTCTCGTCGCGCCGCTCAAGCCACTTCGCCATCGAATCGGCGTGCGATCCCATCGATCCGGAGTTCGCTGGCCTCGCCGCCGATCACGATCATCTGCATTCCATAGGCGGTTCCGCGCGACAGCTTTGCAAGCACCTGCGTGGTGAGCGC
>JAYVWQ010000308.1:0-12636 GCA_043785945.1 Akkermansia sp. | reverse complement strand
GACCGCCTCTGCATGATGCTCCTCGGCCAGGAAAGCATCCGCGACGTGATCCTCTTCCCGCAGTTGAAGCCGAAGTGAGCATGCCGTAATCATCGCGTCAGCCATGAAAGCGATTCGGATTACGAACTATTGCGAAGGCCGAATCGCGGCGCGGAAACTGGTTCGCGAGTTCGTGGAGCAAGTCATCGGTTCTCCAGAGCAAATTGTGCCTGACGCCGACGACCCAAAGCGGCAGATTCACCAGAGCCGGTTTTTGGATGGGGAAGGCCAGGAGAAGCTGCTGCGGGTGGTGGTCGAAGAAACGGAAACTGAAATTCTGGCGGTCACAGTTTATCCTGTTTCGCAGGTCAGACGATATTGGAAGGAAGCACCATGAAGCTCACATACGACAAAGAGACGGACACGCTGTTGATTGTGTTGAAGAGCAGCGCGATCACGGAGACCGAAGAGGTCCGCCCCGGCGTGCTGGCAGATTTAGATGAGGACGGCGCGTTGGTGAGCATGGAAGTCCTGAACGCCTCTCGCAAAGTGGAAGCCTTGAACGAATTGCTCGCGAGCCACTTGCCGGTGGAATTGGAAGTAGCGTGACCAGCCAGATTTCCTCGTCGCCCTCGAACACGACCAGCCCCAGGCGGGCGGCATCGGCATCGGCATCGACCGCCTCTGCATGAGGCTCCTCGGCCAGGAAAGCATCCGCGACGTGATCCTCTTCCCACAGTTTAAGCCGAAGTGACGGCACGCTTGAAACCCGCGCCGCTCCTCGTGATAGTTCATCCATGAGTTCAGCAGAAGCCACGGCGGAAGTTTTCGTGACCGCGTTCAAATCGTTGAAGCCGCGCCAGCGTGAGGCCGTGCTGGAACGGATGCTGGAAGACGAGGACATTTCCGCTGACATCGCGGACACGCTGGCTTTGGAGTCCCGCCGTCATCAGCCGCGCCAGCCCTTCCGGCAGGCGCTGAAAGAGCTGGGCATCAAGGCGTGAACTGGCAGATCGAAATCGCCCGCGACGCCCGCAAGGAGTTCGCCGGGCTTCATTCGCAGATTCAGGTTCGGATTTCCAAGGCCATCCTTGCCCTCGAAAGCAACCCCTTTCCAAGCGGCTGCAAAAAGCTGAAGAACCGCGACGGCTATCGCATTCGCGTGGGAGATTATCGCGTGCTCTACTTCGCGGACCCGAAGCTGAAACGGATTGTCATCGGCAGCATCGGTCATCGCCGCGACGTTTATCGGGATTGAGCCGACATTCGTCACGCCTCTGCCGAAGGAACTCGTGCCGCTGGCCAATCCCGCCGGCGCGGGACCGACGACCCGACCACGGTGGAAGTCTTCGAGTGCTGCATCAACGGGCCGGAGATTGCGCCCGGTGAACGTGCCCCCGGCGTCCCGCCGGGTCAGGACATGGTGACGACGAGCGCGCCTCGATTTGGGAACAGCGCATGGATGGGCGGAGCCGGAACCCGGCGGGACGCCGGGGGCACGCTACAGCCCGAGCCGACGCCTGATTCGCTCCTCGTCCTGCCGCAAATCCAGGATGGCGATCACGATGATGCTGGTCAGGTGAGCATCGACCGCAGCCATGAACTCAACTCCGAAGCCTTCCCGATAATCCTCAAACCGATTGAAGACAGATTGCAGGTCGGCGTCAGCACCGGAGAGGAAGGCGACCGGCAGACTCATCGCGAGGCAAGGATTCTATTCTTTACGTCTTCCCAGGCATGGACGTCGTCGGGATGCTGGCGGAAATGCGCCAGTCGCGCTTCCAGCAATTCAAGGTGATCTTGGCGCGATGGAAAGGCGCGGGGATCGGCGGCAAGCTGTTCCCAAAGTTCACCGACTAGAATCAACTTGTCTTCCGACGAGAGGCTCTGGAGTTGAGGAATCTTTTCAGCAATCACGCGGTCAACGTGATGCACAACGATGGTTCGCTCAAGATCAAAGGCTGGGACGTTGGCCAAAGGCGGAATTGTTTGTCGCGAAAGCGGCCTTCGCTCCTTTCACCTCCCTTGCGCGCCACTCCTTCCCACACAAAAAAACGGTGGCGTGAGACACGCCACCGTTTGCGAAAGTATTGGTCCGAAGATTACAGGCCCTTGGAGAGCATGTAGCGGAGCAAGTCGCCCACGCGGTTGCTGTAACCCCACTCGTTGTCGTACCAGCCCACGAGCTTGAAAAAGCGGCTGTTCAGCTCGATGCCCGAGCCTTCGTCGAAGATGGAGGAGGATTTGCAGTGGATGAAGTCGCTGCTCACCACTTCGTCCTTGGTCGTTTCGAGGATGCCCTTGAGGTAGGTCTCGCTGGCGCGCTTCATGGCGGCGGCGATCTCGGCGTAGCTGGTTTCCTTGACCGTGCGGACGGTGAGGTCCACGACGGAAACGGTGGGCGTGGGCACGCGGAAGGCCATGCCGGTGATCTTGCCCTTCACTTCAGGGCAAACGAGGCCCACGGCGCGGGCCGCGCCGGTGGTGGAGGGAATGATGTTGATGGCCGCGCTGCGTCCGCCTTTCCAATCCTTGCGGGACGGGGCATCGACGGTCTTCTGCGTGGCGGTGTAGCTGTGGATGGTGGTCATCAAACCCTCGTCGATGCCGAAACCTTCCTTGAGCAGAACGTGGACGATGGGAGCCAGGCAGTTGGTGGTGCAGCTCGCGTTGGAAATGATGTGGTGGGCGGCGGGGTCGTACTTCTCGTGGTTGACCCCCATGACGATGGTGATGTCCTCGCCCTTGGCCGGAGCCGAGATGATGACCTTCTTCGCGCCGGCGGTGATGTGGCCCTTGGCCTTGTCGGCTTCGGTGAAGAGGCCGGTGCATTCAATGACGACTTCGACGCCAAGCGCCTTCCACGGGAGTTCCGCCGGGGTCTTGGCGCTGACGACCTGGATGTCGTGGCCATCGACGACGAGCACATCGTCGTCGGTCTTGTCGGCGGCAGATTTCTTGGAGCTGACCGTGCCGGTGAAACGACCCTGGATGGAATCGTATTTCAGGAGGTAGGCGAGGTTGTCGGCGGGCACGATGTCACCGACGGCGACGACTTCGATGTCGCGGCCGAGCATTCCCTGCTCGCACATGGCACGAAAAACCAGACGGCCAATGCGGCCGAATCCATTAATAGCAACTTTTGTAGGCATAAAGAGTTTTGGGCTGGCCCGACAGGTCGCGTCGAGCGGGCGCATCTTACAAATGAAGATCGGAGCGTCAACGGAAAATCCCCTCTGCCCGGGGTTCTGCTTCCAACTTGCGCGCCTGCGTCCCGGCTCCGCATATTGCGCGCGCATGAATGTTTTTGTCACGGGCGGGGCGGGCTATATCGGCTCCATTTGCGTGGAGGAGATGTTGAACGCGGGCCATCGCATCACCGTCTTCGACAATCTTACCGAGGGTCATCGCTCGGCGGTGGATGCGCGGGCGTCGTTCATTCTTGGCGATTTGAGCGACCAGGAATTGATCACCCGCTCCATTTCCGAAGGGAAGGCGGAGGCCGTCATGCACTTCGCGGCCAACGCCCTCGTCGGCGAGTCGATGACGAATCCGGGCAAGTATTTCGGCAACAACGTGGGCAACGGGGTGAAGTTGCTCAACGCCTGCGTGGCCGCCGGGGTGAAGAAGTTCGTCTTCAGCTCGACCTGCGCGACCTACGGCCCGCCGGACCGCGTGCCCATGACGGAAGATTTGCCCCAGCGGCCCATCAATCCCTATGGCGAATCGAAGCTGATGTTTGAGCGCATCCTCCAGTGGTATCAGGAACTGCACGGGCTGGAGTTCGTCGCGCTGCGTTACTTCAACGCCGCCGGTGCCACGGAGCAGTTCGGCGAGCATCACCGCATCGAGACGCATTTGATCCCGAACGTGCTGCGGGTGGCGCTGGGCCAGGCGACGCAGTGCGAGATTTACGGCACGGATTATCCGACGCCCGACGGCACCTGCATCCGCGACTACATCCACATCGTGGACTTGGCGCAGGCGCACATCCTCGCGCTCGCGGCGGGCCGGAAGGGTTTCTACAACCTCGGCAACGGCGACGGCTACTCGGTGCGCGAAGTGATCGAGATGTGCGAGAAAGTCAGCGGGAAGAAAATCCTCGCCGTGGAGAAACCGCGCCGTCCCGGCGACCCGCCGAAGCTGGTGGCCGCCGCCGACAAGGCCCGGCGCGAACTGGGCTGGAATCCGAAGTTCCCCAAGATCGAGGACATCGTCGCTTCCGCCTGGCGCTGGCATGTGAGGCATCCGGGCGGTTACGCGGATTGAATGAGAGGTGGGGCGCGTCGCTCTGGGCGCGCCGGGGTGCGATGTGGCAAGCGGTATGGGACGGGGTCGTCTGTGCCGTCGCTGGCGTCCGGTTTCTTTGACCCGTCTCTCCGACTCACGGCGCGCGCGGAGCGACGCGCCCCACCTTTCGGGCGGACCCGATTTGATTTACTCCCAGTCGTACACCGTCCGCGCGTCGAGGTCTTTCCACTTCTTCCCCTCCGGCGACTTGGGCGTTGTGCGGCCCACGTATTCGAGCACGCGATGGGTGCCGCCCATTTCCACGATGAAGAAGAGCGGATCGACGATCCGGGCGATGAGGAAATTGGATGCCTCCATGCGCAGGCGCACGGCGGGTTGCCCGCGCCACATCACCTCCGATTCCTTGACCAACTGAAAGCCCACCGTCTCCAGGCGTGAGGAGGCGATGAAACGAAACTCCACCTTCTTGCCGCCCAGCAGTTCACTCCAGTGCGCCGCGATGAAGCCCGGAATCATGTCGCCGACCAGCGTGTTCTGCTGAAGGATTTCGTGGTCGGTCTTTTTCTTTCCGCCCAAGGTCCACTCAAACGCGAGGTCGCCTCTCCAAGTCAGCTTCGCGTCCGCGCCGGACTTGGCCGTCCCACGCGCGCCGGTCTGTGTTTCATCCAGATCAAACCAGGCGAACTGGCCCCGCTCGTAGATGACGATCTCTCGCGCGGCCCGGCGTCCGTCAGGATAAAGAAAATCACGCACGACATGGACCGTGTCGTTGGAGCGGATGGCGGTGCGCTGGAAGGTGAAGAGGATTTTGTTGGTGCCCGAGTCCGTCTCAAAGATGGTGCCCCGCAAGCGCGCGGGCTGCGCGTAATCCTGCGCCGCCGCTTCCCCGCTCCCCGCGAGGGGACTGAGCAGAACCAGGCCGAGGGCGATCCATTTTTTGGGAGACAGGTTCATGCCTGCCATTCGGCAGAAACGGCTGGAAAATTGAAACAGGAAAAGCGCCCCCGTCTTTCCGGCGTCGTTGCGGAAACCTTCCGGGCCATTGACCCCAGGGAATTGAAGGGCATCGCGGCGAGCATTCCCGGTCCACCACTTCAATCCTCCCGGTCCGGCCGCAGCACGCGTGGCAGGACGCAGGCCGCCCACACGACTGCGCCAGCCATCCAGCAGGCCGCGCCGTAAAGGTAGTGCGTCGTCTGGGTGCCGGGGAGAAAGTCGCCGGCGAGGCGCGAAGTCAGGCCGAGGAGCATCAGCACCGCCGCTGCGGTGAGCCAGGGATGGAAGCGTTCGACGGCCGCGCGCGCGCCGCTGTGGCCGAAGACCACGCGCGTCGCAATCCCCGTGGTGATGAGCGCGAAGCCCCCAATCAGTTCGAGATGCAACAGCGTTAAGCGCGCGGTGGAGAACCATGCGGCGGCGAGCACGCCCAGCGGGATGCACACCAAACCCACGATGAGCTGCCATTGCACACCTCGCCAGTTCCAGCGCAGCCGCTCCAAGGGCATTTCGTAGGCGAGGTAGCCCACGATGACCAAGGCGCGCGCGGTGCCGGCGACGCGGTTCCATCCGGCTGCTTCCAGCGCATACGTGATGAGAATGATCCCGCCCGAAGCTTTGGCCACCCCTGCGGCGCGCTTCCACTCGGGTGTTGCCCCGGCGGACTCGGGAAACTTCCGCCGCAGGCCCAGCCCCAGAAAACGCGGCAGGAGGAATCCTCCGGCGCCGAGCATGCAAAGCAGCACAAACGCGTGATGGCTCAACAGCCGGGCCAGCATCGCCATTCCTTCGCTCAACTCCCAGCGCCGTCCTGCCAGATGGAGCGCGGTGCCGGCCAGCGCGCTGGCGAAGGAAAGTCCCACGAGCACGAAGCTCGGCGGCGGTCGGACTCTTCCGCCATGACAGCGGTTCTTCAGCAGGGCGAACCAGAGCAAGATTTCGCCCACGAAGAATCCATCGGCGAGCGCGTTCATCCCGAGGGTGTTGGCGGCGATGTTGCCGAGGAAGAGCGCGAGCAGGGAGAAGCCTTCGCGCGCGGAGAGCGGACGGGCTTCCACCAGTCGCGGCATGGCGGTGCCCATGAACCCGAAGATGAACCCGCCGAAGAAGCCTTGCACCATCAGCCTTGCGTGGCTGGGGCCGGGATAATTCTCCGTCCAGCCCAGCAGCATCACCGGCCACAGCGCGACGCCGACGAGTCCGGCCAGCGTGGCGAACGGGAAGAACAGCCGGAACGGCTCGTGATGAAAGTCGGCGAAGCGCGCCCATGGCCTGATGTTTTGAGGCAGAGGTGAGGATGCGATCTGGGCGCGGCGCGGGCAGCGTCCCGGTGCGGGAGGGACACCAGCCGGAGGCGGCGGGGTGATTGAATCACTCATGCGCAGTGTGTGACTTGGAAGCGCCCTTCGCGGCGCTGACGATTCGCTTCACCGTTTCTCCGATGTCCTGATTCAACCCGATTTGCTGGTGGATGATTTCCCCCTGTTCGTTCAGGACAGTGATGAGGTTGGAGTGGGCGAACTGGCCGCTGGCCTCACGCTTGAATTTCACGCCGAGCAAGGCCGCCAGTTCCAGTGTGTCGTCGGGCGTGCCGTGCAGGAGCGTCCAGCGGTTGACGGGGAGTTTATGCACGGAGCGATAGGCTTGCAGGGCTTCCGGTGTGTCGCGTTCCGGGTCGATGGTGATGAGGGTGAAGCCAGTCGCGGCCCGCACCTTCTCAGGCAGCGCGGCTTCCATGCGCTGCATGTCGTGGACGATGATGGGACACGCATACGTGCAACTGGCAAAGAACATCACCACGACTTGGACGCGGCCTTGCAACTGGCCGAACTTCACGGGCTGGCCGGCGTCGTTCGTCCAGGTCGAGTCGAGCTGGTAGAGGGACTTGTCGGTGAACGCGATGGCCGGGGCGGCGATGGCCGCGCAGCAGGAGGATTTGTCACCCGCCGCCGCGTCGCGCGATGAAGTTGCGCAGGAGGTCGCCAAGACGGCGATGGGCAGGATTAACAGAGTGAATCGTTTCACAAATCTTTCGCGCAGCGGAAGCTGAGGTTGTGGACGGTGTAGTCCGCCTTGAGGCTGCTGCGGAAACCGAAGCGCATAAACGCGGCATAGTCCGACACGTCCTTCGCACCCAGCGAACCGCTGCCGCAGAAGAGTTGACGCTCCAGCCCCGCGTCGCCGCGCGCGTCGCCGGTGACCATCGCGGTGTTGAAGTCGGCGACCCATTCCCAGACGAGGCCATGCAGTTCGTGGACGCCAAAGAAATTTGCGCGTCCTGTGCCGACCGGCGGCAAGCGCTCTGGCGAAGGCGAGGAGTGCCAGGCCGCGATCTGTTTCTTGAACTCCGCATCATTCCTGCCGTCGGGCCGCGCGGGACTGGCGGCGGCGGCCAGCTCCCATTCGACGGTGGTGGGCAGGCGCCGGCCCGCCCATGACGCAAAGGCTTTCGCCGCGAACCACGAAACCCACGTCACCGGAGCGTTCGTCGTGATGGCGGGGCCCAGCTCCAAATCCCCCGCCCAGTGTTTCAGATAATTCTCGTCGGCGAACAGGCGCTTCACTTGCGAACGACGCCAGCGCGGATTGGCGCGGACGAAGTCGAGGAAGCCGGCGTTCGTGATCGGATGGAGGTCGAGCGCGAAGGCTTTGACCGGAATTTCCTTGGGATCGCTGTCGCTGCGGAAGAGCGGGCGGTAAAGGCCGCCGGGAATGATCGCCATGCCGGGAGGCAGCGGAGTGACAGCGTTGAGTTGCGCTTGGAGCGCGACCACGAATCCAAACACGGAGGTGAAAACCAAAACCACTGCGGACGGAGCGCGGACCTCCCGCCGTGGGCCGTCCCGTGAGACCCGGTTTGCTTTGATTCCCCGATTCATATTCTCAGCCCTGCCTTGCCCTCACTCATACTTGTCCCCCGCATTCACCGGGGCCGGCGCTTCGCTGCGGATGCGTCGCACCTCGGCGATGCTCACCGCATCGCCCGAGTTGCCGAAGGCGTTGCGGACATACGTCAGCACGTTGGCGATGTCCTCATCCGCGAGATAATTCAGCGGCACCATCGTGCCGTTATACTTTTTCCCATTGACCGTCATCTCGCCCGACTGGCCAAAGATGACGCCCCGGATGGAACGCTCCTTGTCCGCCATCATATAGTCCGCCTTGGCCAGCGGCGGAATCTGGGCGGGGATGCCTTCCCCATTCGGCTGGTGGCAGACGAAGCAGGTTTGCATGAAGACGCCCTTGCCCTTGGCGATTTGAATGTCCTTGGTCAGCCCGGAAATCTTCGGGTCAGACTTGATCGCCTCTTTCATCTGCGCCTGGAGCGCTGCGACTTGTTTCTCCGACTCGCTGCCCGCCTCGGCTTGGCGGCCGAGATACACCGCATCAATTTCCTTGCCGGAATAGACGAGCAGGTTCTCGGGACCGGCGACCTTCAACATGCCGAGCGCGCCCTTGTTGAACGCGCGCGCGAGCGAGTGATCCACGATGATGAACGTGCCGGGCACCTCGACCTTGAACTCGACGATGGTTGACCCGCCCGCCGGAACGAGCGTCGTCTGCACGTTTTTCTGCGAAGCGACGGTGCCGCCTTCGGGATAGATGCGGTCGAAAATTTCTCCGATGACGTGAAACGAGGAGAGCAGGTTCGGTCCGCCGTTGCCGACGTAGAGGCGCACGGTCTCGCCGACTTTCGCGGTGATGGCCTTGTCGCCGACGAGCGCGCCGACGGATCCGTTGAACACCACGTAAGTCGGCCGCTCGTCTGTGGCCTTTTCCTGATCAAAGGTCTGCAAGCCCTCCGCGCCGTATTTGCCCGGGGTGTAGAAGTCGCCCTGCATCACGTAGTATTCGCGATCCACGGCCGGCAATCCCTCCTTCGGCTCGACGAGAATCAAGCCATACATCCCGTTGCCGACGTGCATCGGCACGGGCGCGGTCGCGCAGTGATAAACATAGAGGCCGGGATTGAGCGCCTTGAACGAGAACTGGGACGAGTGTCCCGGCGCAGTGAACGACGAGGCCGCGCCGCCGCCCGGCCCTGTGACGGCGTGCAGGTCGATGTTGTGCGGCATCTTGCTCGACGGATGATTCGCGAGCGTGAACTCGACGAGATCACCCTCACGGATGCGGATGAAGCTGCCCGGCACGTCGCCGCCGAACGTCCAGAAGAGATACTCCACGCCGTCGGCCATTTTCTTCACGACCTCGCGCACTTCGAGCTTCACCGAGACCTTGGTGGCGTGGGTGCGTTTGATGGGCGGTGGCACCTGCGGGGCCTGCGTGAGCACGGCGACTTCTTCCCCGACGAGAGATGAATCGTGGCCTTTGGCCGCCGGGCCTTTGGGTTTCGTGAAGTCTGGCTCCGCAGCGATGAGACGGGCCGCAGTCAGGGTGAGCGCGAGGATTTGCAGCCTACGATGAGTCGGCCTGTTGATTTTCATGGCCTGCATTTTAAGGGCGTCTGAGCAACCGCCTATACGTAGTTTGCCTTAGGCTGGACAAGAATTGGCTGGCACCGAAGCGGGCTTCATCGGGATGCGCCACCCCTCGCCCCGATTCCGCGAGAGCGAATGAACTTTTTGCTGAAGCCCCACCGCCGCTCCGTTCAGTCAGAGGTTCAAGCCGCCACTGTTATTGACCACGCATCAATTCAAATCCTGCCCTCCCAATGCGATTGTGGTGCTGTAACAATTGAGCTGCGACCCCGACCGAGAGGCGCGAACCCAGGCGTCGCTCGGGCGTTTGTTAAAAATTATTCGCGGTCTTGGGATGGCGGTGGTGGCAACGGTGTTTGGAAGTGCGATTTCCGTAAGTTCCGCTCCGGTCGTTTGCATTGCAGCCCGACACCTGTTCGCTTACAACGCTCCCATCATGCGCTTCACAATTTTTCTCGGTCTCGGGCTGGCTTTGCTCGGCCGCCTCCAGGCCGCCGGGCCGACGCTGCCGCCGGGCGTCGTCAACACCCAGAAGGAATCAGATCACCCCATCACGCCTGCCGAGGCGCTGGCGCGGATGAAGCTGCCGCCGGGATTCCAGGCCACGCTGTTCGCGGGCGAGCCAGACGTGATGCAGCCCGTCGCGTTCGACTTTGATGATCGCGGGCGGCTCTGGGTGGTGGAGTGTTTCTCCTATCCTGATTTCAAGAACGAGAACCACGACCGCATTTTGGTTTTCACAGACCGCGATGGCGACGGGCGTTTCGACGAGCGGAAAGTTTTTCTGGATAACGGTCACCGCCTGAGCGGCATCACGATCGGGTACGGCGGCGTGTGGGTGACGAGCGCGCCCCACCTTCTTTTTTATTCCGACGCGGATGGCAATGACGTGCCGGATGGCGAACCCACCGTGGTGCTCGACGGCTGGACGACCAAGGCCGGTCACAACATGGTCAACGGCCTCGCGTGGGGACCGGACGGCTGGCTATACGGACGGCACGGCATCACCACTTCTTCTCTCGTCGGGCGACCCGGCACGCCCGAGAGCGAGCGCGTGAAACTGAGCTGCTCCATCTGGCGCTATCATCCGGTCAAAAAAACTTTTGAAGTGGTGGCGCATGGCACGACCAATCCGTGGGGTCTGGACTGGGATGATTTCGGCCAGCCGTTCTTCTCGAACAACGTTATCGGGCACCTCTGGCACCTCATTCCGGGCGCGCACTACCAGCGGATGTTCGGCGAGGATTTTAATCCGCACGCCTATCAGCTCATGGGGCAGGTCGCGGACCATCTGCACTGGACGGGCACCAACTGGACCCAGACGCGCACCGGCATGGAGGCGCAGGGCGGGGGACACTCGCACGTCGGCGCGATGATCTATCTCGGCGACAACTGGCCCGCGTCCTTCCGCAATACGCTGATGATGGCGAACACCCACGGCAACCGTCTGCTCTTCGACAAATTGGAACGCAGCGGCTCCGGTTACGTGGCGCGCCACGGGGATAATTTTCTCCTCGCGAACGATGCGTGGTTCCGGGGCGTGAGCGTGGCCTATGGGCCGGACGGCGGCGTGTATGCGAGCGACTGGAATGATTTCGGCGAGTGCCACGACAGTGACGGCTCCTATCGCACCAGCGGGCGCATCTACAAAATCACCCACGGCGCCGTGAAGCCGCCGGGCGAATTCAACCTGGCGAAACTTTCCGACGGCGAGCTGGTGCAGTTGCAACTGCACCGCAACGACTGGCAGGTGCGCCACGCGCGCCGTCTCCTGCAAGAGCGCGCGGCGGCGGGGAAACTCGCGCCGTCCGCTTTCACCACGCTGGAGAAAATGGTGCGCGAGCATCCCGACGTGACGCGGCAACTGCGCGCGCTCTGGGCGTTGCACGCCACCGGCGGGTTAAAGCCCGCCGCCGCGCTGCCGGGCGAAGGACGTTTCCAGAAGCAGCCGCTGGACGCCACGCGGCGCGGCCCCTACGTGCCACCCGTCTCGCTGCTGCTGGTGGAACTGCTCGGGCATCAGGACGAGAACATGCGCTGGTGGGCCGTGCAGTTGCTGGCCGAGGAGAAGAATGTCCCCGACAGCATCGTGCGTCGTTTCGCGGCAATGGCGCGGGAGGAAAAATCCCCCTTGGTGCGTCTGTCGCTGGCCTCGGTGATGCAGCGGCTGCCTGAAGGCGCACGCTGGTCCATCGCGCAGGGTTTGGTCTCCCATGCCGAGGATGTCGCTGATCAAAATCTTCCGCTGATGATCTGGTATGGCATCGAACCGGCCGTGCCCGTGAACCGCGCCGAGGCGTTGCGTCTGGCCGGCCAGACGAAAATCCCGCTCGTGCGCGAATTCATCGTGCGCCGTTTGGCGGAGAAGTGAACGAGCTGCGGCTGACCCCAATTCCGAAATCGAGGCACTCTCGCGCCGGGTCGAAAGCCGGCGCTCCTTAGATCAAACCTTCCCCGGATTCTTCACGATGTGCGGGCTGGGCAGCGGCACGATGAAATCTCCCTTGAAGCCCTTGCGGGTCAGGTTCGGGATGATCTCGGACGCGATGTGCCAGGAGAAGAGCAGGGCGTAGTCGGGCTGATCGAGATAGAGGCGGTCTTCGTTGTCCACCGGGATGTCGCTGCCGGGCATGATGCGCCCGATCTTGTGCGACCCGGAAACTTCCATGACCGACTCGACGAGGCTGCGGTCGAGTCCGCAGTAGTTGATGAGCGTGCTGGCGCGGGAGGGCGCGCCGATGGCGAAGATACGTTTGTTGTCCTTGCGCAGTTTGCCGAGCAGGGCGAGCAGGTCGGACTTGCTCTGGAACGTGTCTTGGGCAAAACGCTGGAGGCGGGTCATGGAGTGCAGGCCGAAATCTTCCTCGGCTTGGAGCTGCCGGGCCACGGATTCATTGGGCACGTACTTGGGATTGCGCGAGGCATACACGCGGATGGAGCCGCCGTGCGTGGGGATGAGCTTGACGTTGAA
>JAYVWQ010000307.1:0-5326 GCA_043785945.1 Akkermansia sp. | reverse complement strand
CACCGCCTGCTGGCCATCGAGCGCCATGACGATGGCGTAGCCCTTGCGTTCGAGCCGGCGCGAAAGCATGTCGCGGTTCATTTCGTTGTCTTCGACGAGAAGTATTTTGATCATAGGGCTGGGGATTTTTTAACCACGAATGGATACGGATGGACACGAATCACGGAACGGCAGATAGCGAGGCCTGAAAGGCCGTCCTGTGATAGCCCAGGGCAACGCCCTGGGTTTTGGAAACGCAAAGAATCCCAAGCCCTGACAGGGCGACACCAATCTGGAACGCCTGTGACGCCCCTTCAGGGCTGGTTCCCTAAACACATTCAAACCCAGGGCGTTGCCCTGGGCTGTCATATCGCGCCCTTTCAGGGCTGAACGAAATGTCCCGCCGCATTCGTGTCTATTCGTGTCCATTCGTGGTTAAGGCTGTTTCAAATGTGAAATTCCATCTGCTGGGTCAGGAGTTTGCGCACTTCCGCGACGATCTGCTCGCGGCTTGTGGCATCCTTGCCGAGAATGCGAGCTACATCGCCGCTCAGGCGACGTCGGTCTTCTTCGGTCAGATCCTTGGCGGTGATGACGATGACGGGCACGTGCGCGCAGTCAGGCCGTTTGCGGAGTTCCTGCATGAAGCCGAAGCCGTCCACCTCGGGCATCATCAGGTCGAGCAGGATGAGTCCGGGCACGCCTTGCGAAAGTTGCTCCAGGCCGAGCCGCCCATTGGCGGCCTCTCGCACCTGCCAGCCCTCCTTCTGCAACGTGCGGCGCAGCATCTCGCGCGTGCGCTCGTCGTCTTCCACGATCAGCACGGTCTGGTCGGCGGTGGGCTTGCGGTGTTTCTTCAGTGCGGCGCCGAGCCGTTGCCAGTCGATGGGCTTGGTGAAGTAATCTGCGGCCCCGAGGGCGAAGCCCATGTTCTTGTCATCGACGATGGTGAGCATCACCACGGGGATGTCCGCCGTCTCAGGGTCCGCCTTCAACGCCGTGAGCACCGCCCAGCCGTCCATGCTCGGCATCATCACGTCCAGCGTGATGACGGCGGGCTTGAGGCGCTTGGCCATTTCCAAACCAGAATGCCCATCGGCGGCGACTTCGACGCGATAACCGTCCTTGCTCAGCGAACGCTGCATGAGGTCGCGCACGGTCGCGTCGTCGTCGATGACGAGCACGATGGGGCCGGTGGCAACCGACGCCGCCCCGGCTGGCCTCTGGATGAGTTGCGTGTCGGTGGGTTGCGGTGTCTCCGAAACTTGCGCCGGCAAAGTCACCGTGAAGGTCGAGCCTTGGCCCGGCTCGCTCGTCACCGTGATGTCCCCGCCCATCAAGCGGCAGAACTTGCGGCTGATGGCCAGCCCCAGGCCGGTGCCGCCGAACTTGCGCGTGGTCGAAGCGTCGGCCTGCTGGAAGGCCTCGAAGAGTTTCGTCATCTGCTCCGGCGTCATGCCGATGCCGGTGTCGCTTACTCGGAAAGTAATCAGTGAACAGTAATCAGTATTCAGTGGGATGGCGCCCGGCCGGGTGTCTTCACTGATTACTGACCTACTGATTACTTTTCGCACTTCCAGCTTGATCACGCCCTGCTCTGTGAACTTGCTCGCGTTGCTCAACAGGTTGAACAAGGACTGCCGCACCTTGGTCACGTCGGCACGCATCACGCCGATGGCGGCGGGGCAGATCACTTCCAGCCTGTTGCCATTCTTGGTCACCAATGGCTGCACGGTGGCGGCCACTTCGTTTACCAGCTTCGCCACCTCGAACTCCTCGATGAAGAGCGTCATCTTGCCGGCCTCGACTTTAGAGAGGTCGAGGATGTCGTTGATGAGGCCGAGCAGGTGCCTGCCCGCGCCGTGGATTTTCTGGAGGTCGGGGATGAAGCCTTTCTGGTCGAGGTCCTCGGCTTCTTCCTGGAGCATTTCGCTGTAGCCGATGATGGCGTTCATCGGCGTACGCAGCTCGTGGCTCATGTTCGCGAGGAACTGGCTCTTGGTCTTGCTGGCTTCCTCGGCGGCGAGGCGCGCTTCTTCGAGCTGCTGGTTCTTCGATTCGAGCATCCGGGCGGCGATCTCGGCCGCTTCGCGGGCTTTATGCTCCTCGGAGTACAATCGCTCGCGCAATTGTTCCGCCTCGTGGCGCTTGCGCGTGTACATTAGCCGGGCGATGAAAGCCCAGACCATCAGTCCGAAGACGCCAATCGCGCCGGGCGCGACAAAGGCCGCGTTGCGATACCACGGCAGCACCAGCGTGAACGCGGCCAGCGCGGGCGGCGAGTAGCGCAGGTCTTGATCGAGGTACTGGACGGCGAAGGTGTAGCGGCCGGGCGCGTTGGTGGCGAAGTCCAGTTGCGTCTCCTTCGTGGGCGCGGACCAGCGCCCGTTCTTCTCCAGTTGCTCCGCCGTCGCCGTGTCGCGGACGACGGCGTAGCGGAACTGTTGCTTCTCCGGCGGCGTGCGGCGGTCGGTGTAGCCGACGTTGAAGGTGAGTCGGCTGCCGGTGTTCAACTTCGGCACCGTCTTCGGGTCGGTGAATTCCTTCTCGGCCCGTACCTGCACCACCGGCTGGCGCGTGAGCGCCCGGGTCTTCTCCATCCGGTAGGCGCCCGCCGAAGTGGTGAGCCACATCGCGCCGTCGCCGGTCTGTAATATGTCGGTGATGATGAATCGTTCCTTGAAGTCGGACGGCTTCTCGATGGGCAGCGTGGACCACCCGGTGCCATCAAAGAGGCTCACTTCCCCGTCATGGCCGAACCACGCCACGCCGTCGCGGTCCTCGTAGCCCGAGATGGCATAGCTCGCGGCCAGGCCCGACGCGGGCGTGTAGGGCGTCACGTTGGTTCCAGCGACGCGCGCCACGCCGCCGCTGCCGAGGCCCACCCACACGCTGCCGTCGCTCGCCGGCCAGAGCGCGTTGACCGTGTCCGACGGCAGGCCGTTAGCCGCGGTGAACTTGTCGAAGCGCCGGCCGTTCCAGCGCGAGAGACCGGCACCCCGGGTGCCGAACCAAAGCGTCCCCGCCTTGTCCTCGCAGATGCGGGAGATGCTGTTGTTCACCAATCCCTGGGCCGTGGTGTAGCGCTCGAAGCGTTTCCCATCCCAGCGCGAGAGTCCAGCCGTGGTGCCGAACCAGATGAAACCGGCGCGATCCTGGTGGATGGCCTGGACATAATTGCCAGCCAGGCCGTGGGCGGTGGTGAAGTTTTCGAAGCGGCTCCCGTCCCAGCGCGAAACGCCCTGTGCCGTGGCAAACCACATCATGCCGTCCTCCGCCGCCAGCGCCGCGAGCACCTGGTTGTTTACCAGGCCGTCCGCAGTAGTGAGACTGGTGAAGCGCCGCCCGTCATAACGCGACACGCCTTTGTTATAGGTGGTGAACCAGACGTTGGTCTGCTGGTCCGCAGTGACCGATGAACAGTTGTTGTGCGCCAGACCATCCGCCGTCGAGTAACGGACCATCCGCGTTTGATCGAAGCTCACCAAGCCGCCGTTGAAGGTGCCAAACCAGAGGACGCCGTGCTCATCCTCATGGATCGCGTGAATGCGCTTTTCCGGCAGGCCATCAGCGGTGGCGTAGATGACGAAGTTCGTGCCGTCGTAGCGCGACACGCCGCCAAGGTAAGTTCCAAACCACATCATGCCGTCGCGGCCCTGGCGGATGGCGAGCACGTAATCATCTGACAGCCCGTCGGACCGCGTGAATTTTTTGATGCGCTGTCCATCCCAGCACGCCACACCGCCGCCGCTGGTTCCGATCCAGATGTTCCCGGCCTGGTCCTCCGCCAGCGACCAGATCGAACCTTCCGGCATGCCGTCGGCCGTGGTGAGGTTCTCGAACCGTTCCCCGGTCCAGCGTGACAGCGCGCCGACCGTGCCGAACCAGACGCGGCCCTGACGGTCAGTCAGCGCGGACTGAACGAGTCCGGCCGCCAGCCCGTCATTGGTGCCGAAGTTTTTCATTTGTTTGCCGTCCCAGCGCGTAACCCCGGCGTAGGTTCCCAGCCAGATGTTGCCCTGCGCATCTTCCGTCAGCGCCGAGACCTTGTTGGTCGCCAGGCCGTCGGCGGTCGTGAAGTTCCGGAACCGGCGGCCATCCCAGCGCGACGCGCCTTCCTGCGTCGCAAACCAAAGAGCACCATCGCGGGCCTCGAGAATGCGCTGGACAAAGTTGTCCACCAGGCCGTTCGCCGTGGTGTAGCTGGTGAAGCGCCGACCATCCCAGCTCGCCACGCCGCCGCCCAGGGTGGCGAGCCACATCGTGCCGTCCTTGGTTTCAAGGATGCCGAAAACCTGTTCGTGCGGCAGGCCGTCCTTCTTCGTGTAGGTTTTCCAGACGCCCTTCTTGAACGGCGCGGTCTGGAGGTTCACGCCCTCAAACTTTGAGTCGCGAGTGACGGTGAAGACGGCGGCATTCGTCGTGGCACCGGCTGCGAAGAAGCTCTGGTTAATCCCGGGTTTCGGGTTCTGAGTTCCGGGTTCTGAAGCGAGCCTCCTCACGTCAGATGTTGCAGCGTAGATGAACCCGCCCGGCACTTGGGCGCTGACGTGGTAGCGGCGCGGGGTGAGGTGCCGGAAACGATACTCGCCCTTCTCATCGCTCACCGTGGTGTGAGTCGCCGGCTTGACCAGCGGAAAGGCGTTTCGGCCCATGCTTTCGGAAGACCAGGCGAGTTCGCACCGGGCGCCGCCGGCGCCGGAGTTGATATACTCGATGCGAATGTCATGTTCCCCAGCGGTCAGTTCCGTATCGACAGATTTCTCGCCGAGGCCGCTTTGCGCTACGAGCCGCCCGTCGATGAACAGCCGCATGTTGTCGTCCGCCTGAAAGTGGTACGTGACCGTTGCGGTTTGATTGACCCGCAGGCTGCCGGTCCAACGGACAAACACTTTTCCCTGAAGCGGCGTGCGCCACAGCACTTTGTCATCCCTCTGATAGCCAAAGCTTATTTCTGGATCCACGCGGGCGAAGTCCGGTTTTCGGTCGGCCGGCAACTCCGGGAACATCTTCATCTCACCCTCCATCCGGAAATATTCGCCGTGCAGACCCTGGACGAGTTCAGCTTTGAATTGAAGGTCGGCCACCGCTTGGACCACGACGTTCGGCAGGGGCGAGTCATCGAGTGCGACCACCTTGCCGGAAAGCCGCGTGGCGTCGCGCAGCACCAGATCGAGGTTCGTCTCGCCGGCGGCGAAGAGCAGGTTCGTCCGCCACGCGCCCAGTTCGCTCGTCGTGGCGCGCAGGGTGACGGGCTGGTTCGACGCGTAGAACGTCACCCGGTAATGCCCATCGATGTCCGAGCTGACGGTCTGGGTGAAGTTGGTGCCTTGCTTGATTTCCACGG
>JAYVWQ010000306.1:0-5735 GCA_043785945.1 Akkermansia sp. | reverse complement strand
CTGCCCCGGCGTCACCCGCCGCTCGTTCCTCGCCGACACCGGCCTGGGGTTCACCGGACTCGCGCTCGGCGCGATGCTGTTCAAGGACGGCGTGGCGCGCGCGGACGAGTCCGCGTGGCGGCCGCCGGATGGGAAACCGCATTTCACGCCCAAGGCGAAGTCGGTCATCTGGATTTTTCTCTGCGGCGGCGTGAGCCATGTCGAGAGCTTCGATGTGAAGCCAGAGTTGAACAAATACGCCGGCAAGTCGATTGCCGAGACGCCCTACGCCGGCGTGCTGAAGACGGAGGGCAAGGACGTGATCGGCGCGAATCCGGCGCACGGGAATCGCAAGGTCATCATGCCCTTGCAGGCGGGCTACAAGGCGTATGGCGAGTGCGGGCTGGTGGTGGGCGACTGGTTCAAGAACGTGGGCGAGTGCGCGGACGATCTCGCGGTGGTGCGCTCGCTCTGGACAATTCACAACGATCACGGCGCGCAACTGACGTGGCAGACGGGACGGCATCCGCGCGAGCTGGAGCATCCGACGCTCGGCTCGTGGGTCTCGTATGGGCTGGGCACGCTGAACGAAAATTTGCCGGAGTATGTCGTGCTCGGCGTGCCGACGGGCGATTGCTGCGGCGGAGCCTTCACGCATGGCGCGGCCTATCTCGGCCCGGAGTACGGCGGCGTGCGCCTAAACGTGGATCCGAAGAAGCCGCTGGCTTTCATCAAGCCGCCCGAGGGTGTGACTGCGGAGGAACAGGCGGCGAACCTCAGCCTGCTGGGCAAGCTGAACAACCTTGCGGGCATCGATTATCCCGACGACAAGAACCTGCGCGCGCGCATCAAGTCCTACGAACTCGCGTTCCAGATGCAGACCTCGATTCCTGAAACGCTCCAGCTCGAAAAGGAATCCGAGGCGACGCGGAAGCTCTACGGAATTGACAAGCCGGAGTGCAAAGCGTTCGGCGAGCAATGTCTGGCGGCGCGGCGGCTGGTGGAGCGCGGCGTGCGTTTCGTGCAATTGTTCCACGGCGGCGGCGGGGGCGGCGATTGGGACGCGCACTCGGAGATCAAATCAAACCACACCAAGCTCGCGGCGCAGGTGGACCAGCCGATTGCCGGACTGCTCAAGGATCTTAAGCAGCGCGGCATGTTGCAAGACACGCTCGTCGTCTTCGGCACGGAGTTCGGCCGCTCACCCGGCGCGGAAGGCACGGGGCGCGATCATCATCCGCAGGCCTTCTGCGCGTGGCTCGCGGGCGCGGGGGTGAAGGGCGGCACGACTTACGGCGCGACGGATGAGATCGGGTTTCACTCGGCGGTGGATCGGCGTTACGTGACGGACATTCACGCCACGGTTCTGCATCTGCTCGGAATGAATTCGCACAAGCTCGAAGTGCCGGGGCGCAAGCGGCTGGACATGGATCACGGCGAGATGATTAAAGAAATTCTGACGTAGTTCACAGCGGCGGCACCATCCAGCGCGCTCGGCCCGCGCTTCAGAAGCTGTAGCTCAATCCCGCCACAACGAAGACCGCATGGCCAAGGTCCAGTTCTACTTTGCGGCCGCCGAGGGATTCGTCGTACTGGCCCAGCGCCTGGAATTGCGCGCCGCCCTCAATGCTCCACCGGTCGGACAAGCGATACGAGACCTTCGCGCCCAGGTAGCCGCCCCAGAGGACGCTGAAATCGTCACCATGCCCGCGACTCGTCGCCACGAGGGTGTTGTTGATCGAAATGCGTTCGTTCCACGAAGCCTCGGCGCTAACCAGTCCGACGGCGACCCCGGCGGACAGGGATAAATTCCAGTTCGTGCCCAGCGGGAAATCGACATAGGGCCCGAGGCGGAAACCCCACACATCTGCATCGAAACCGCGATGGCCGGAGACCAGCGCGCCGTCCGCGAGGTAGCGCGTGCTCGAACTCGTGGGCGTGCCACCGATGACGAAGCCCGGCCCGCCGTAGTTGCCCTGATATGGCGCCAGCGGCGGCGTGGTGCCGGGCGTGAACGGATACGTGTCGGTGGTGCGAACAATTCCAGCGGTGAAGCTGCTGCGATCATCGAACTCCACGTTCAAATAATTCACCGCCACCTCCACGCCCCAGCGCACGCTGCCGTTGCGCCCGAGTTCACGGTTGTAAGCCAGCTCCCCGCCAAGATTCGCGTCGTCATTGTCCACGCCGTAGGGCGAGGGACTGCCCCCGACCGGTCGTGAGTTGTGCATGAGAATGTTGTCGCCGGAAACCTGGCTGGATTTGTCGTAGCCCCAGTTCCAAGTCTGGTCGCCGTAGTTGCCGCTCACGTCGGTCAGCACATAGCCGTCGTCGTAGTTGTAGGTGGCCCCATCGGGCGTGGTGCGCGTGTTCGGCACGAGCGAGAGCCGGCCCAAGTTCTTATAGCGCGCGCTGATGTTGAACCCGAGCCGCGCGTTCAGGCTGAAGCGGTTCAACTGATTCGTCTCAGTTTGTCGCATCTCCGGCTCGGCGGCCGAGGTGACACTCGGCAGAAGCGCGGCACAAAACGCGGCACAGAGCGTCAGGGCCAGCGTGGGGCAATGATGGTTGTTCATATTGGATCAGGGTTGGGGAGCCACGACGACGCGATAATAACGGCTGCCATTGGTCAACGGTTTGCTCTCCGTCTTGGGCGGACCGTCGTCGTACCATTGCGTGCTGTTGGCACTCGCGGTCACGGACGGCGTGGCGACTTTCCACGTCGTGAGATTGTCGCTGTAGAGAATGGTATAAACGCGGCCCGGCGTGGTCGGGAACTCGATCACGTAGCGCGGATTGCCCGGCTGCCGCGTGTCGATGAAGCTGCGGCTGATGTTCAGCCCCGCGCCGGAGTTCGTCCCCGTGGTGGCGGGCAGGACGGCTTCGAGCGTGAGCGTGTTGGTGAACGGACGGCGGTTCGGCACCAAGAACTCCAGCGTGAACACCACGGTCTGACCGGGGTTCAAGGGCGCGTTGTATTGCGCGTAGGGAAGGCCGCCGCTCGTGCCAGAGGGATTGTGGAACGTCACGTTCGTGCTCACGTTGCTCACGTTGCTCACGTAGAGCCGCGTCGCCGCGATGGTGCTGAGACCAATGTTCGTGACGGTGACGCGTTCCTCGAAGAGACCCGTCTGCGGGTTGAAGACCGCCGGGGCGGCGGTGATGACCTGAGCGTTGGTCGCGGTGCCGTTGTTGTTGGTCGGGTTCGGGTCAATCGTCTCGGTCGTGCCGGAAGCAAAGTTCGTGATGCTGCCGCTGACCGGCGCGGTCACGGTCACGGTGTAATTCGTCCGCGCACCCGAGGCCAGGCTCGCGAGCACGGGCCACGTCACGACGCCATTCGACAGCACTCCGCCACTGGACGCGCTCACAAATGTGACGGCAGCCGGCAAGGTGTCGCTGACCTCGACATTCACCGCCGCAGCGGGACCGTTGTTGGTCACGTTGATCGTGTAAGTCAGGTTGTTGAGCGAGAAGGTGCTGGTCGGCCCGCTCTTGACCACGACGAGATCGGTCAGGCCGCCGACCGGTGCGTTGCCGCCGAACTCCGAGGTGTTGCTCGAACCGCTGGTGATCACAATGCCGCTGCCGCTGAAACCATGGATGGCCAGGCCGCGAATCGTGCTGCCGCTGCTGGCGAGCGTGAGTCCGTTGGCTCCCGCGCCGGCGTTCGCGCCGTTGATTTGAACGACCGGCGTGCCGGTGTAACTGGAGAGCGTGGCCTGGTTGGTGATCTGAGTGTCATGGAGGGCGTTCGGATTCACCCGCACCATGAAGGACATGGAAGTGGACTGGTTCGTACTGATGACCCCGCCATTCGTGGCAGTGGCCCCCAGGCCGAGCCGCACCGTGAGCACGCCGTTGGTGAATTCCATTTCGTCGTCACCCGCCAGATCCGTCTTGGCCCCCGCGTTGGTGCCGGAAGTGATTTGAAAGGTGTTCGGCACGTAGGTCGTGTTCGCCGGGAGGGGGTCAATGAGCAGAACATTCGTGGCCCAGTCGCCGCCCGAGTTGGTCACGCTGATGGTGTAGAGCAGTTCATCGGTGGGATTGATCGTGCCGCCGTTCACATCGAAAACCGCTTTGGGAATGGAGATGTTGGGCGCGTAGAGTTCCGTGGCAAACGTGACCACGCCGGGATAGTAGGACTCACCGCCCGTGGTCAGGGTGATGTTGGCGGAGGTCGCGTTGTTCGTCAGCACGCCGACGGCGTTGATGACTTTCAGATCGAAGCCGAGCTGGTTCGTGTAGTCGGGATTCTTGGTCGAGACCCGCGTGCCGAGCCGGCTGATCGTGCTGTTGAAAACGTCATTGGTCGGAGTGAAAGGGTCGGACGGAAACGGCAGGTGGGTGCTGTTCAAGCGCATCTGGTCGCCCGTGTAAACGCCGCCCGCCAGACCGCTGTCCCCCTCGTAGCCCACCACGCCGACACGCGTGTTGACGGCGTTGAACTGCGGGGTGGTGAAGCCGCTGAGTGGAATGCTCACGGTCTGGGTGCCCTGGACCACGGCGTAACCATCGAACAGAGAAAGATTGCGCGGCGGGGCCATCGGGTCGGCGTAGGCGATGGCGATGGACCAGCCGGCGAGGGTGTTACTGCCGGTGCTGGATTGCACGTTGGCCACTTGGTACATGCCCGAGCCATTCGTCCGCACGAACTCGGTGATTTCACGCGCGCCCTGATAACGATTGCCGCTGGGTTCCGCATCCAGCGAGGTGTTTGTGATGGAGACGTAGGCGCCGCCGTTGAAGGAGAGCAGCACCTGGCCGCGCAGCCCCGCGTTCGGGGCACCCGTCGCGGTGTTGTTGCCGAGGTTGGTGCCCGCGCCCCAGTAGAGCTTGGCGAACATCACGGAACCGCCCGAGGGCAGCGTGAAGTCGGCGGAACTGGAGGTGAACGTGTTGGTGTCGCTGTCCACGTCCACCCGCATCATGAAGTTCTCATTGTTAATGAGCAGGTTGGTGGCGGCGGAATTGTTGCGCACCGCCGGGTTCGGGCTGGTGTGCAGCGTGTTGCCGATGATGGCAATGTCGCCCGGTTTGGTGGTGGTGAAGACGAGGTTAAAGGGACGGACCACCTGGGCCGACCCGGCCAGGCCGAGGCAGAACAGAACGCACGCGGTCAGGAATCGCACCGGGAGGCGCACTCCAGCCAGACCGAAAGGACGAGGGGAAATTGCTTTCATTGCTCGTCGTTGTTTGATAACCGCCACCACCCGTCACCCGCAGCGCACACCGCGACGGAGACGAAGCCTGACCACCAGCCACGAGACGGGGCAGCGACCCGGACGCCATCGGGCGGCCGGACGCTGTTAAATTCCCATCCATTGCGACACTGATGAACATGGCAGGCTCCAACATCGGCCAAGCTGGCCTAATCTTGATGCGCCCAAGGAGATTCTCACTCTCACGAAAGGCTCGCGTACTGGGATGCTGATGGCGTAAGAACCAGATCTTGCGGGCGTAGTTTTACCCTTATTAGGTTCCGTGTAACGGGCCATTGTCCAAACTTCATCCATCTTGATACAGTTTTGGGACAAGGCTGGAGTAGGATCATCATTCGTTGCCCACGCGAAGGTTGCATCCGTTTGAATGCTGGAAGGCGTCGGGAGTTTATCACCCGATGGAGCGTTCAAAACTGTCCCGCTCAGTCTTGCTCGGGAATCAGAAGAACATGCTTGGAAAAACTCTCAACGCCCTTCTCCAGAAGCGGCGGGCTGCCGCCGTGTGCGCGTCACCGGTTCCTGGCTGCGACC
>JAYVWQ010000305.1:0-4382 GCA_043785945.1 Akkermansia sp. | reverse complement strand
GCCACCGCGCAAAATCTGTCGCCCGTGCAGATGGAAGACCTGCTTACCTTCCTGCTCACCAATCCGCTGGAGCCGGCGCGCATCACGCGGCTTGATCCTGCCATGCCTCCGGCGCGCACACGCGCGGAAGTGGCGGCGTTCGTGTCGTCTGCGGCCGCTGGGTCGGAGTCCGCGAAGCCGCTGCGCATTCTGCTCTGCATCGACAATCAGGATCACGGGACGGATGAGCATGACTATCCCCTGTGGCAGACGCGCTGGGCGAAGCTGCTCCCGCTGGCGGATAACGTGACCGTGGCGACGTGCCAGGTTTTTCCCACGCGCGAACAGCTCGCGGCGGCGGATGTCACCGTTTTTTACTCCCGCAACTCCGGCTGGAACACCAACACCGCCGCGCTGCTTGACGAGTATCAGCAGCGTGGCGGCGGGCTGGTGTATCTGCACTGGGCGATGGAAGGGCGGAAGGAAGCTCCGGCCCTGGCCGAGCGCATCGGTCTGGCCACGGGTTCATCCAAATTCCGGCACGGCGACATGGAGCTTAACTTCTCCCATCTGGCCCATCCGATCATTCAAGGCTTCACGCACCTGAAGCTGACCGATGAAACCTACTGGGCTTTTCACGGCGACGAGAAGCGCATCAACGTGCTCGCCAACTCCATCGAGGAAGGCCAGGCGCGCACGCAGCTTTGGGCCTACGAACATTTGCAGGGCCGCGTGTTCGGCTGCATCCCCGGCCACTACACCTGGACCTTCGACGACCCGCTTTACCGCGTGCTGGTGTTGCGCGGCATCACGTGGGCGGCGCGGGATAAGGACGTGAACCGCCTGCTCGAACTCGCGCCGGTGGGAGCGCGCCTGGCTCCGTGATTTGATTTTGTGCGTTCCATCCGTCGTGAAACACTTGCGATTGAAAGTGGCGGGCAGCCATGTGGGTCAGGCTGGAAGCCTGACCCACATGGTGGCGCGGCGTGCGGCCTGGATTTTTTAATCGCACCTGTATGAAAACAAAGTTCGTCCTGTTGCTCGCGTTCGCAGTCTCAAGCCTCACGGCGGCGGAGCCATGCCGCATCGAAGTCGTGGACAAACAGAACGGCTGGCCCGTGCCGCTGGTCGAACTGCGGACCACGCATCAGATGCGTTTCGTCACGGACAACGCCGGGGTCATCGCGCTGGACGCGCCGGAGTTGATGGGGCGCGAAGTGTGGTTCGAGGTGCATGGGCATGGCTACGAAGTGCCGAAGGACGGATTCGGGATGCGTGGCGTGCGCTGGAAACCGGAGCCGGGCAAAATTCTGCGCTTGGAGCTGAACCGTGTGATCATTGCCAAGCGGTTGGGACGCATCACAGGCGGCGGAATTTTCGCCGAGAGCCAGAAGCTCGGGCGCGATCTCGACTGGCGTGACCACAACATCAACATCTTCGGCTGCGACAGTGTGCAGAATGCCGTGCATCGCGGGAAGCTCTTCTGGGCTTGGGGTGACACCATCGTGCCGAATTATCCGCTCGGTATTTTTGACATGACCAGCGCCACGACCCCGGTCCAGCCGCTGACTTCCTTCCAGCCGCCCCTGCGATTGAAGTTTGATTACTTTCGGGACAAGAACGCCAAGCCGCGTGGCGTGGCCAAGATGCCGGGAGCCGGCCCGACTTGGGTCAGCGCCTACGTCAGCCTCCCCGACCGAACCGGCGCCGCGCGGCTCTGCGGCACCTACATCAAAGTCCGCAATCATCTCGAAGCCTACGAGTCCGGCCTCTGCGTATGGAACGACGAGAAGGAGGAGTTCGAGCGGTTGCGCTTGCTGTGGACCAAGTCAGAGAAAGCGCCGAATCAGCCGCCCTCGCCTGATGGTCATCCGACCTTTTGGAAAGACGCGCCCGGTAAGGAGTGGGTGCTGTTCGGCAATCCGCTGCCCACGCTGCGCTGCCCGGCGACCTTCGAGGCCTGGCAGGATGCTTTAACATGGGAAGTGCTGAAGCCTCAGCCCTCTTTCGCGTCCGCCACCGGCACGAACGACGTAAAGCCGCACAGTGGCAGCATCGCGTGGAACGGATTTCGCCAGCGCTGGGTGACGGTGTTCATGGAAAACTTCGGCCAGCCGTCGGCTTTCGGCGAACTGTGGTATGCCGAGGCCGACGCGCCAACCGGCCCGTGGGGCAAGGCGGTGAAAATTCTCTCGCACGACAACTACACGTTCTACAACCCGCGTTTGCATGCCGAGTTCACGCCGACCAACTCGCCCATCCTGATCTTTGAAGGCACCTACACCGAGGAATTCGCCAACCATCCGCCGCCCACGCCGCGCTACAACTACAACCAAATCCTCTACCGCCTCGACCTTGATGACCCGGCGCTGAAGGCGGCACGGGAACGCTAGCCGCACAAAATTGGTTGGGTTCTTCCCCACTTTGTTGAAGCGTGCGGACGAAAGACCGGGCATATTGATGCCATGAACGACACGAACAAGGTGCAACAGTTGATCGCGGAACATCCGTTCTTTCACGACCTGGCCCCGCAGCACGTCGCGGTGCTGGCCGAGGCGGCCATGCTCAAGGAGTTCAAGGCGGGCGAGGAAATTTTTCGCGAAGGCGATCCGGCCAACCGCTTTTACATCATCCGCAGCGGCGAGGTGGATTTGCAGAGCGCCCGGCAGGACATGGAACCGCTGTCCATTCAGCGCATCGGCGCGGGCGATGTGCTCGGCTGGTCCTGGCTGTTCCCGCCCTACTACTGGCACTTCGCCGCGCGCGCGGTCACGGACACGCAGGCGATTTTTTTCTACGGCACCTGGCTGCGGGAGAGCTGCGAGCGGGATCACGACTTCGGCTACGCCATGCTCAAGCGCATGTCAGGCATCGTGGTCCAGCGGCTCCAAGCCGCGCGCCAGCGACTGGTGAAGATGGAGTCAGCTCCGCGTTGAAGACCGGCACGTCGCGGCAGGCCGTTTCTACTCAGACCACGAACTCCAACTCCGGCGCGCGCGGGATCAAACCCTGCACATGCGCCCGCCGAAGGAATCGGCGGATCGATTCACGCCCCTTCTCCCCGTAGTCCAGCGTCCAGTGGTTCACATACATGCCCACGAACTGGTCGGCGAGTTCGCGGCCCATGTCGCGCGCGTATTGCAGGGCGTGCTCCACGGCTTCGGCCCGATGATCGAGACTGAACTGAATGCTCGCCGTGAGCACGTCGGAAATCTGCCGGCGCACCCCGGGCGCGAAGCGTTTGTGGATCACGTTCCCGCCCAACGGCAGCGGCAGCCCCTCGTTCTCGCGCCCCCACCACACGCCCAGGTCTTCACACACGACCAGTCCTTCGTTCCGATACGTGAGCTGGCCTTCGTGGATGATGAGGCCCACGTCGGCGCGACCATCGCGCACGGCGGCGAAGATTTGGTCGAAGGGCACGACGATGTAATTGAACTCGCTCGACGGGCGGCCGAGCCACAATTGCAGCGCGAGAAAGGCGCTCGTCATGGTGCCGGGCACCGCGATGCGCTTTTGCAGAATTTCTTCGCGGGAAAACTTCTGCTTCGCCACCAGCATCGGGCCGTAGCCATCACCCATGCTCGCGCCGCTGGGGAGCAGCGCGTATTGGTCGCAGACGTAGGCGTAGGCGTGGATGCTGATGGCGGAGATGTCCAACTCGCCGCGCGTGGCGCGTTCGTTCAGCGTCTGGATGTCTTGGAGAATGTGCTCGAAGCGAAAGCCGTGGGCCGGAATCAAATCCTTCGCCAGTGCGTAAAACATGAAGGCGTCGTCCGGGTCGGGCGAATGGCCAAGTGTGAGGGTGCGTTGTTCCATCGCCGTGAGCGTAAGCAGGAACCCTCGCCCGTCGAAAGGATTTCGTGCGTGTCGCGCGGACGTTCGGTAATTTCCCGCCCATGATTTCGCGAGCCAAGTCCGAGGCGCTGTTTGCCGAGGCGTTGCAATACATCCCTGGCGGAGTGAACTCGCCCGTGCGCGCCTTCCGCGCCGTGGGCGGCACGCCGTTCTTCGTCAACCGTGCGAAAGGCGCGCATGTCTTCGATGTGGATGGCCATGACTACATCGATTACGTCGGGACTTGGGGGCCGGCCATCCTTGGGCACGCACATCCGAAGATTATTTCTGCCGTACAAAAGACGGCGGAGCAGGGGACGAGCTTCGGCATTCCCAATCCACTGGAAGTCACGATGGCCAAACTCGTCTGCGCCGCCGTGCCGAGCGTGCAGAAGGTGCGGATGTGCAACTCCGGCACCGAGGCGTGCATGAGCGCCATCCGTCTCGCGCGCGGGTTCACGAAGCGTGACAAGATCATCAAGTTCGACGGCTGCTATCACGGCCACGCGGACTCGCTGCTGGTGAAGGCCGGCTCGGGCGCGCTGACCTTTGGGCATCCCGACAGT
>JAYVWQ010000304.1:0-6577 GCA_043785945.1 Akkermansia sp. | reverse complement strand
CCGTTGTTGACGAAGAACGCCTTCTTGCCGTCCTTGCTCACGCGCAACTGCGACTTGTTGCCGCCGGTGGTCAGGCTCTTGGCGTCCTTGCCGTCATAGCCCACGGACCAAATCTCGCCGCCGGAGATGAAGACGACCAGTCCTTCGGCCGTGACTTGCAGATCGGACTGCGGGGACTGCCCACTGACCTTGCGGATGCGGCGCTGGATGTTCTCGAACTCAATCTTGACCACGACCTCATTGGTCGGCTTGGTGAACTTCCAGTCCGTGTCGCCGATGCGCACGTCCTCCCGAGTGAGCGGCAAAACGTAAAGCCCCGCGCCGTCGCGGGTGCTCTGGAAGAAAAGATATTTGCCATCCGGCGACCACGCCGGCAGGTCGTGATGCGCGTAGAGCCGCGTGATGTTGCGCGGTTCGCCCACGCCGTTGGCCGGCACCATCCAGAGGTTCCACGCCTTGCTCTCGCCCCGGTAGGCGTAGCAAATCCACTTCATGTCCGGCGACCAGTCGTAAGCGCCGCCGCCCTGATTGCGCCATTGCGGGCCGGGCAGGCTCAGCACTTTTTTCACCTCGCGATTGCTCAGGATCATGGTGTGCAGGCCGCCGTCCGGGCCGGTGACCCAGAACCCAAGCTGCGTCCCGTCGGGCGAAAGTTTCATCCGCTCGACGTCGCTATTGCGGTTCCAGAGCGGCGTGACCTTGCGCGTCTTCACATCCATCTCGAAGAGGCGCGTGTAAAAATCGCGGTCCGAGGTGAAGTAAATTTTCTTCCCGTCCTTCGACCAGGCGAAGTCTGAATCATCACCCGCCCAGTCGGTCAGGCGCGTCGCATACTCCGCGCTCTTGGCCGCGATGCCCTTGGGCTTGTCCAGGCCAATGGTCCAGATATCCCCGCGCACTCCGAAGGCAAACGTCTTGCCGTCCGGCGAAGGCTCGGCTTCGGTCACGCCCGTGATTACCTTCTCGCGCCGCCGCGTGGTCTGCTTCTCGTCGGCGGCGGCGAGCAGTTTCAATTTCTTCGGCTCCGTGCTGCCGCTGGGCAGGAAATACAAATCGGGTCCGTACTCGAAGGAGATGTCGCCGCTCTTCGCCGCCACAGACGGCCAGCGCACCGAGCCGCCGGTGAAAATGGTGAGTTGCTTGGCCGCGCCATTCGTGTCGAGGAGCCAGAGATTGGGCGTGCGGCGCGGATTGTCGGCGATGGGCGAAATGATTTCCCCGAGCTTGCCCGCCGACGGCGTCAGCTCCTCGACGGTGACGGTCAGGATTTTTCCATCGGGCAGAAAGCGCGGCCAGAGATGCTGGAACTCATTCGTGGTGATGGGATGGCGCTGCCCGCTCTGCGCATCCAGCAACCAGAGCTGGGCGGCGGCGGAACCGGCGTAACGCGGCCGTGTCCACGGAAACCCATAGCGGCCATAGACCACCGTCTTCCCATCCGCCGCGTAGCCGGGCGAATTGATCGCGGCGTAATCCTCGGTCAGCAATTCGGTGCGCCCGCTCTTCACGTCCAGGGCGTAGAGGGAATAGTTGACCGTGTCGCGCTTGCTGGAGAAGAGGAGGTATTTGCCGTCGGGACTCCAGCCGCTCGGCACATCAGTGCCCGAGTGCCAGGTGAGTTGGCGGGACGCACCGCCGTCCGCCGGGATGACGAAGATGTCCCAGTTGCCGCTGCGTTTGCTGGAGAAGGCAATCCAATTGCCGTCGGGAGAATAGACCGGCGTGGCATCGGTTTCCACGTTCGAGGTGAGAGGTTGGGCGCGCCCCCCCGTCGAGTCGCACGTCCAGATGTCGCCGCGATAAACGAAGGCCAGGCGCTTGCCATCCGGGCTGAGGGCCGGCTGGCGGGCGCCGATGATGGGGGCATTGGTGGGCGCGGGCAGTTGCGCGCGCATTGAGAAAGCCACGACGGACAACAAGAGCAAGGCGCGAAAAATCATAGGTGAATCGACTGCGAAACTAAGCACCGTGTTCAGGAAAGCAACGGGGGAGTTGGGGATGAACTGACCTAAGGCGCAGCTAGGAAGTGCCACCGACCTTCGCGCCTGGTGGGGAAAAGCGGTGCTGAAGCCACTGTTTCCTTCCCCGCATTCGCCGCTTACAGCAGCTTGATCTGCGCCTGTTCCTTGTCCAGCGCGGCGGCGAAGGTTTCTTGGCGCACGCGACGGTGCTCGATGATCATTTTGTCCGTCGCGGGATCGTAGGGCACCGGATAATCCCCGTCGTAGCACGCCATGCAGAAGGAATTGCGCGGCAGCATCGTGGCTTTGACCATGCCCTCCTGCGAGAGGTAGTGCAGTGAGTCGCAGTTCAAATACTTGCGGATGTTCTCCTGTGAATAATTCGCCGCCATCAGCTTGCTGCGATCCGGGAAGTCGATGCCGTACACGCACGGGTTCATATGCGGCGGACAACTGACGAGAACATGGACTTCTTTCGCGCCGGCTTCCTTGAGGTTGTTGACCCGCGCCTTGCAGGTCGTGCCGCGCACGATGGAGTCATCCACGATGATGACCCGCTTGTCCTTCACCAGCTCGGGAATGAGGTTCAATTTCACCCGCACATTGAAGTCGCGGATGAGCTGCGTGGGCTGAAGAAAGCTGCGCCCGATGTAGTGGTTGCGCACGAAGGCCATCTCGAAAGAGATGCCCGACTCCATCGAGTAACCGAGCGCGGCACAGTTGCCACTGTCCGGCACGGGCACCACCACGTCGGCGGGAATGGGGCACTCGCGCGCAAGCTGACGGCCCATCTCCACGCGTGTCTTATACACATTGCGACCGTTGATCGTGCTGTCGGGCCGGGCAAAATACACGTACTCGAAAATGCAGAAGGCGCGGCGCTCGTGCTCGGGCATGTATTTGATGCTGCGCAAACCCTGGGCGTCGATGATGACGATCTCGCCCGGCTCCACGTCGCGCACAAACTTGGCGTGAATCAAATCCAGCGCGCACGTCTCGCTCGAAAGCACCCACGCGCCGTCCACCTGGCCGATACTGAGAGGGCGAAAGCCGTGCGGGTCGCGCACGCCGATCATTTCCGTCTCCGTCATGATGACGAGCGAGAACGCGCCCTCGATGCGGCGCATGGACTCGATGAGATTGTTGGCGTGGCCGTTCAAGCTCGGCTGGGCCAGCAGATGCAAAATGATTTCGCTATCGACGGTCGTCTGAAAAATGGACCCGCGCGCCTCCAGCTCTTCGCGCAACTGCGCCGCGTTGGTCAGATTGCCGTTGTGGGCAATGGCGATCTGCCCCTTCGCGCAATCGACCGTGAAGGGCTGCGCGTTGTGGATGTGGGAGGAACCAGTCGTGGAGTAGCGCGTGTGACCCACCGACATGTTACCTACGAGATTGTGCAGCACGTCGCCGTTAAAAATCTGCGAGACCAGCCCCATGCCGCGATGCACACGGAACTGTTTGCCGTCGCTCGTGACGATGCCGGCGCTCTCCTGGCCGCGATGTTGCAGCGCGTAGAGGCCGTAGTACGTCAGCTCGGCGGCATTCGGATGGCCGTAAATGCCAAAGACACCGCAATAATGCTTCGGGTATTCTTGCATGGGTTGCGTCACGCGCGCCGGAATATGGCAGGCGGCAAAAACAAATCCAGAACTTGCGCGAGTTCAGCAGCAATTAGGAGAGGCAGGCTCAATGCCACGCAACCTCTCCCGCACCGTCTCCTTCGTCACTTCGCCTTCCCACCGGCTGATGGCCACGGTGGCGACGCCGTTGCCGATCAGGTTGGTGACGGCTCGGCATTCGCTCATGAAACGGTCGATGCCGATGAGCAGCGCGAGCGATTCAATCGGGATGCCGGGCACGGCGGCGAGCGTGGCGGCCAGGGCCACGAAGCCCGCGCCCGTCACGCCGCTGGCGCCCTTGGAGGTGATCATCGCGACAAAGAGCAGGCCAAGTTGGTGCGGCAGATCGAGCGGCGTGTTCGTGGCCTGCGCGAGGAAGACTGCCGCCATGACCATGTAGATGTTCGTGCCGTCGAGGTTGAAACTGTAGCCGGTCGGGATGACGAGGCCGACGGTCGCGGGCGCGCAGCCCAGCCGCTTCATTTTGGACATCAAGCCGGGCAATGCCGTCTCGGAAGAGCTGGTGCCGAGCACGAGAAAAATCTCCTCCTTGATGAAGTTCAGAAACTTGAAAATAGAAAAGCCGCACCACGCCGCAATGCCACCGAGCACCAAGACCACGAACAACGCGGACGTGAGATAGAATCCGCCCATCAGGGCCACGAGCTTGCCGAGCGCGCCCAGCCCGTAGCTGCCGATGGTGAAGGCCATCGCGCCAAACGCGCCGATGGGCGCAGCCCGCACCACGATCCGCATCACGCCGAAGAAAACCTCCGACGCGCGGTCGATGACGTGCAGCACCGGCGCTCCGCGTTCGCCCAGCGCCGAGATGGCAAACGCCGCGAGCACGGCCACGAGCAGCACCTGCAACAGGTCGCCCGAGACGAACGCGCCAATGAAGGTGTTCGGGATGATGTTCAGGAGAAACTCCGTGGTGCTCAGATGCTGCGCGGTCTGCACGTAGCCCGCGCTGAGCTTCGGGTCGAGCGTCTTGGGATCGATGTTAAAGCCGTCGCCCGGCCGCCACAGGTTGACCACGATCAAGCCGATGACGAGCGCCAGCGTGGAGACGATTTCAAAGTAGAGGAGGGTCTTGCCGCCCACGCGTCCGAGGTGCTTCAAGTCCTTCATCGACGCGACCCCGTGAACGACGGTGCAAAAAATGATCGGCGCGATGAGCATCTTGACCAGCTTGATGAACGCGTCGCCGAGCGGCTTGAGACTCTTGGCGAACTCGGGAAACTGCCACCCCACGACGATGCCCAGCGCCACCGCGATCAAGACCTGGACGTAGAGAATGCGATACCAGGGTTTGTGCGCGGTCGTGAGTGTCGGAGCGTTGGTCATGGTTGACGCAAGATTGAGGCGAAACCAATTCCTGGGCGAGCGGCAAAATTGTGTGGCAGCAATTGGACGATTACGCAAAGCCGGGCGATGCCGCGACGCGGTTGTTCAATCCCAAAGGGATTGCATCTGTTAGCCCAGGGTTGAGAGGCACGAGCTACCCTGGGTTTCGCATCTAAAATGCCCGCAACCCTGTATGGGTTGCATCAAATCTTCCGCACGAGTGTGGGCGGAGGGGCTCGATTCAACCCCTTCAGGGTGATGAATTACGGACACTTTTTCCAGCGTAGCTCGTGCCTCGCAACGCTGGGCTGAGTGATGGAATCCCGTTGGGATTCAAGGCAGGCCAGCAGCAGGCTCGCGTCGAGCAACAGTCTCACTTTCCCTCCCGGAAACGCCGCATCTCTTCCTCATCATCCGCTATCCACGCCTTGATTTTTTCGCGGGTGAAAGTACGGGGCGGAGGAAGATCACCGGACCCGGCCCGCAGGCGCGTGGCGAGAAACAAAAACAACTCCTGCTTCTGCTCCGGCGGAAGTGTATCAGCGGCAGCCTCAATCTCAGCGAGCGTGCTCATGGCCGGAGTGTCAACGAATCAAGCCAGAGGGTCAACGCTGCGGCACGCCGTCTCAGCTCTCCATCGCGCGGGCGATGGCATTCCACCAGCCGTCGTGCAACTCGGCCAGCGGCCAGGCGAGGTCGCCCGTGGCGGTTTTGATCTTCAGTTCGCTGCCACCCACCTTGCCAATCTGCGCGGCGGGGATGCCGAGCACCTTGGCCTGGCCCAGCACCTTGATCGCGTGGTTCGCGCTGGTGGTGACAACGATGCGCGATTGGGTCTCGCCAAAGAGCAGGGCATCGAGCCGTTGGAGTTCAACCTTCAGGTTGCTCAGATCAATCTCCGCCCCGATCAGCCTCGGCGTTTCCCGCGCGATCTGCTGGCTGATGCAGCTCTCCGCCAGTGCCACGGCCAATCCGCCCTCGCTGCAATCGTGCGCGCTCTTGATCACGCCCTGGGCAATCCAGCCGCGCAGCGCGTCGTGCAAGGTTTTTTCCACGTCCATGTCGCAGCGCGGGGGGGTGCCGGTCTTCTGGCCGTGAATCTGTTTCAGAAAGGCGGAGCCACCGAGGCCCTGGAGTTTGTCGCCCTGGTCCACCACGTCGCCGAGCAGGATGACGGCGTCGCCCTCGTCCTTGAACCATTGGGTGGTGATGTGCTCGGGCTTCTCGATGAGGCCGACGACCGCGACGGTGGGCGTCGGGTCAATGGGACCGTTCGGGCTTTGGTTGTAGAGCGAGCAGTTGCCGCCGGTGACGGGCGCGTTGAAATGGCGGCAGGCGTCGGCGAGTCCGCGCACGGATTCCTTGAGCTGATAAAACAGCTCGGGGTTGTGCGGGTTGGCGTAGTTCAAGTTGTCCGTCGCGCCGAGCGGCACCGCGCCGGAGCAGGCCAGATTGCGGCAGGCTTCGGCCACGGCGATTTTGCCGCCCTCATAAGGGTCGAGATAAACGTAGCCACCGTTGCCATCGACGGACATGGCGATGAATTTGTCAGGCGTGGGCGCGTGGGGCGTGAGGTGGTTGGACTCCGGCACGGAGTCGGCCTTGATGCGCAGCACGGCGGCGTCGCTGCCGGGGGAGACGATGGTGTTG
>JAYVWQ010000303.1:0-13627 GCA_043785945.1 Akkermansia sp. | reverse complement strand
AAAAAGCCGCGCGCCCTCCCGCCGCTCGACTGGCAGGGCGGCACGGAGTTTCAGAAAAAAGTTTGGGCCGCGCTGCTTGCCATCCCGGCGGGTCAGACCAGGAGCTACGGAGAAATCGCGGCGGCGGTGGGTTCGCCAAAGGGCGCGCGCGCCGTCGGCGGAGCGTGTGGATCAAATCCCATTCCGGTGCTCGTGCCCTGCCATCGCGTGCTCGCCGGGGGGCGAGGGCTGGGCGGTTTTTCCGGCGGACTCGACTGGAAGAAACGACTGCTCGCGGTGGAAGGCGTCAGTCTCTGAACTGAACTCCGAATTCACTCCCCGCGCACTTCATCACCTTCGCGGGCCGCACCCACGATGATGTCGCCCACGGTCAGGTTGTCCTGGGCAGGCCCGGTGATTTTGATCTCTCCCACCTTCTTGTCTGCCCGGAATAGGGAAAGCCGCGTGTTGGTGGCGGGAAGCTGGCCGATGGGAAAACTGACCACGGCGAAACGCGCCTGCACATTCACGGATGCGACCCGGCCCACCAGAGAATTTACGGGGGTGATGGTCAGATTGGTTCTGACGACCGTGGTGCCCTCGCGGAAAACTGATTCCCGGGGAGCTTTCTTTTTCCCGAAAGAGCAGCCCGCCGCGAGAATGGCAGCCAAAGCCACCGCGGCCAGCGTGGTCGCAGCCCAACCAAAGTAAGAACGATGCACTGTATTCACCGGCCAAAAATAGCGAGGCCCGCCCGCCCTGTCACTGGGCATTTCGTGCGCCACCTTCTTAGCCGGAGCGATGCAGTCGAAATCCGACTGAGTCTCGCGAAGGCCGCGAAGGGAACGAAGGAAGCAACGGCGGACGGGCGGAGTCTGAATTATGGATCAGTGAGGGGGCGGTCTGAGAATTTCCCTCTCCCCTTTCGTCCCCTTCGCGCCCTTCGCGAGATATCCTCTGCTCCAACGGCCTCGTTCCGCCTCAGCAGCAGCGGTTGATGCCTTCGAAGCGTTCCTCGGCCGCGCGCACGTAGGCCTGTTCGCGGGTGAGGCAGGGCTTCGGTTGAGTAGCGTCCACGTTCAGCCGCAGACTGGAAGGCTCGACGCAGGCGCACTGTTGCTGGAGGCGATCCACCTTGGCCTCGCCAGAAAGTTCGCGCAGCAGCGCGAAGCCGAGCGCGATGAGGCTGGCCGTGGCCAGCGGCTTCGCTTCCGCCACGGCGTAATCGGGCAGCCAGGTCGGCGGCGTCTCGCGCAACTCGGCGAGTTTCTTGCGCGCCAGCAACAGCAACCACTCGCGCACGCTGATGAGAAAAATGCCCGCCACCAGCGCGAGGAAGAAGGCGGTCACGCCGGCGTCGAGCCAAGCGTTGAAAACGATGCGGCTGGTTTTGGATTTGAGCAGACCCAGTTCACGCGCGACGGCTTCGCTGGTGATTTCGTTGCGCTGGAATTTGGCAGTCAGTGCCACTGCTGTGTCATTCAATTTCATGGTCGCGGCGTTCGCCTGGGCAATGAATCCAATCCTCGGATCACTGTGACCGATCTTCTGCACCCCCGCCGTGCCAGTGACCGCGAGTAGCCAGAGCAGGGGAATAAACGTCACCAGCGCAAGGGCGGGATGCCGCAGGACCTTGGACTTTGGACCTTGGACTTCGGACCCCGTTCCCAACTGCATTTTCAAAAGAACCGTCGTGGCCAGGCACAGCGCGGTGGCGGCGAGCAATTGGTTGGCGATGCCGAAGATGGGCCAGAGCGCCTTGATGCCACCGTCGGGATCATAGACGGCCGCGATCAAAAAATATCCCCACGCCGCGACGACCAACAGACTCGCGAGCAGATTCGCGGTCATGCTGCGCACGTTGCCCAGCGGTCTCCACACATGGCCGAGCGCATCCTGCAACAGATACCGGCCCACGCGCGTCCCGGCATCCAGCGTGGTGAGGATAAAAAGCGCCTCGAACATGAGCGCGAAGTGATACCAGAGGCCGAGCCACTTCTGGCCCACGACGCGCGAAAACAGATTCGCCATGCCCACGGCCAGCGTGGCCGCGCCGCCGGTGCGGCCGTAAAGCGACTCCTCCTTCACCTCGCGCGCCAGCTCCGTCATGCGATCGGCGGTGAGGGCAAATTCTGGTCCGAACGAATTCACCTTGGCCACCGTGGCGCTGGCGATGGCGGCGGCGTCCGCGCCCGGAGCCTTGATGTTCATGGCCAGATACACGCCCGGTTCCAGCGTGCAGGCGGCTATGAGGGCCATGATGGCGACCAGCGATTCGAGGCACATCGCGCCGTAGCCGATGGAGCGCGCGTGGCTTTCGCGGGCGATGATCTTCGGCGTGATGCCGCTGCTGATGAGGGTGTGAAATCCGCTGATCGCCCCGCAAGCGATGGTGATGAAACAGAACGGAAACAGTTTCCCCGGCACGACCGGCCCGGAGCCGTCGATGAACTTGGTCAGCGCGGGCATCTGCAAATTCGGCAGCACGATGAGCACGCCGAGCGCGAGCAGGAAGATGGTGCCGAGCTTCATGAAGGTGCTGAGGTAATCGCGCGGCGCGAGCAGCAGCCAGACGGGCAGCACGCTGGCGGCGAAAGCGTAGAGAATCACCGACCAGGCGAGCGCCGGGGCCTTGAGGTGGAAGAGTTCGCGGAGCGTGGCGTTGTCAGAAACCCATTGTCCGCCCACCACCGCGAAGAGCAGCAGCGCCACGCCGATGAACGAAGCCTCGATGACCTTGCCCGCGCGCAGCCAGCGCAGGTAGCCGCCCATGAACATGGCGATGGGCACCGTGGCCCCCACGGTGAAGACGCCCCACGGCGATTCGGCCAGCGCGTTCACGACCACGAGCGCGAGCACGGCCAGCAGGATGATCATGATGGAGAGAATCGCGATGACGCCGATGACGCCGGCCGCCGTGTTCAACTCTTCGCGCACCATTTGCGCCAGCGACTTGCCGTCCCGCCTCATGGACGCGAACAGAATCACGAAGTCCTGCACCGCGCAGCCCAGCACCACGCCGATCAAAATCCAGAGCGTGCCGGGCAGGTAGCCGAACTGCGCGGCCAGCACCGGACCGACGAGCGGGCCGGGTCCGCTGATGGCCGCGAAGTGATGGCCGAAGACGATCCACTTGTTCGTCTTCACGAAATCCTTGCCGTCATCGTGAACCTCGCAGGGCGTGGCGCGGCGGTCATTGAGCGCGAGCACGCGCGCGGCGATCCATTTCGAGTAGAAGCGATAGCCCACGGCGTAGGTGCAGATCGCGGCGATGAGGATGTAGGCGGAGTTGACCGGCTCGCCGCGCTTCACGGCCAGCACGGCGTAGGCGCCCGCGCCCAGCAGAGCCACGCCCAGCCAGAGCAAGATGGAGAAAGTGCGTTTCATGAACGGCGGGATTGAAACAGCAAACGGCTTTCGGCTCAACCCTTCGGTCCCGGCAGTGCTGCGCGGGGCGTCTCGCCAATTTGCTTGGCGGTCAGTTCGGCCAGCGATTGCAGGGTGATGGCGGCACCCGCTTCGTGCTCGGCCTGCATCATGCGCTCAAATTCCGCGCGCACCTTTCCCTGCGACTCGTCGTCTGTCATTGCCAGTTCCTGGCCGTGGCTGGTGCGCAAGGTGTTGATCACGTCATAGGCGGAGATGCGGTCGAGCGGACGTCCTGGGCTGAAGCGGGTTTCGCCGTCGGACACTTCCACCACCAAACCGCTTTGCGCGAGGGTGCCGAGAATTTTCTGCGCGAGCCGCCCCGGCACGGCGAGGTCGCGGGAGAGTTCGAAGAGGGAAAGCGGCCGGCGCCCGGCGGCGAAGTTGCGCGCGAGGTGCGTCATCAGGCGCAGAGCGATGAATTCGCGCCCGCGCTGGTGGACGCTTTCGCCGAGGCGCTCTTCGAGATAGGCGCGGCGGTTCTGGAAGGCATAGGCGATCTGCGCGCCGAAGAGCAGGATGAGCCAGGAGAAATACAGCCCGACCAGAAACAGCGGCACCAGCGCGAGGCCGCCGTAGATGCTCTGGTAAGTTTTAACGCGCGACATGTAGAGGACGCTGGCCAGATTGTTCAACTGCCAGAGACAGCCGCCCACGGTGCCGCCGATGAAGGCTGCGCCCCACCGCACCTTGGTGTTCGGCATGACGGCGTAAAAAACGGAGAAGCCGAAGCTCAAGACCGCGAAGGGCAGGGCATAGAGGAAAAGCTGCCCCAGAAACGGCACGGCATCGATCCACTCGCGCGTGGACTCGAGGCGCGAACTGGTGGTGAGCGTGATGGCCGCGACCATGCAGACCGGGCCGAGCGTGGTGGCGGCCCAGTAATAGACAATGCTCTTGAGCCAGCCACGTCCCTGGGTCACGCCCCAGATGTCGTTGACCGCCGCCTCGATGGTGCGGAGCAGCGAGATGATGGCGAAGAGCAGGGCAAACACGCCCACCGTGCCGAGCGTGCCGGTGTTGATGCGGGCGATGTAGGCGGTGATTTGCGCCACGACCTTGTCCCGGCCGGACTGCCCGTTGCCCTCGTCCGCGCGGCTTTCCAAGTTCAGGGCGGGTGCAATGTAATCGACGAGCTGGTTGATGATGCGCTCGATCGGTTCCTTGCCCTGCTTTTGCAGCACGCCCGTGGTGATGGACATGACCACGGCCAGCAGCGGCACGAGGGCGAGCAGCGTGGTGTAGGCGAGGGCCGAGGCGCGCACATGACAGCGGTTGCGAAAAAAACTTTTGGCCACGAGCAGGCAGAAGTGCGCGGACTGGAGCAGCGATGAGCGGTGAAAACGCTCGTCGGACTCGATGCCTTTTTCCTCAAAGAAATTTTGGATCGCGGTGCGCGACCTCGCCCACCACGGAACTGTTTCTCCCGCCATTTGGCGAAACTAGGGAGCGCACCGGGGCAAGTCAACGGGCGCACTCCGGCGGCCTTCTCCTCCTCACTCAACCTTCAGCGCCCGAAGCCGGTCGAGCGCGGCGAGGAATTTTTCCTGGGTGGTCGCCCACGAGTTGGTGCGCTTGAACTCCGCAAGATCGAGACGCTCCAGGTAGTTGTCGCCCGCGCGCATCCTCTTGATCTGATCTTCGGCGGCGGCTTGAAACGCGCCGAGATCAAAAGGCGGCGCGTAGCGCACGAAGTCGCCGAAGAGCGGCCGGTAGTTCGGAATGTCGTAGGCCACCACCGGCGTGTTCGCGATGATCGATTCGCCGATGACGCGCGGCGAGCCTTCGTGCTTGCTCGGCATGAGGAAGGCGCGGCTCGCTTTGAAGAGACGGATCTTTTCCGTCTCGGTCACGAAGCCGGGGAAGGTGACATACTGGCTGAGGCCACGCTTCTCGAGTTCAGGCGCCAGCCCCTCTTTCACGTTGCCGATGAACACGGCGCGGAAGTTCTCCATCCGCTTCGACAGGAACTCCACGGTGGCCAGCAAGTCATCAATGCCCTTCTGCCGGTGGACGCGCCCGATCCAGACCGCGTCATATTCGCGCACCGGCGCAGGCACGGAATCGTTCAACGGCACTTCGAGCCCGTACGAGACCAAGGTCATTTCCTCGTCGCGCACGCCGAGCTTTTGCAGGCGCGGGCGCATGGCGGGGTGCAGATGAAAAATGTGTTTGGACGAACAGCGGCAAAAGCGGCGCAGCGAATACTCCTGGCTGGACGAGTAATGCAGCGAGGCCAGCCGCAGTGCGTCCACGTCGGGCCGCGAGCGGGCCACGATCTGGCCGAACTTCGGTGCCTCCATGTGCAGGACCATGAGCTTGCGGCGCGCAGCCGAGCGCACGGCGGGCAGCACGTCGAACCAGTAATCCGACACGGCATACACGAGGTCGTCCGCGCGGATGGTGTCGAGCGCGGCCAGAGTGCGGCGGTAGCGGCCGTAGAAATCGCGGAACAGCTTCACCTGGCCGCCCAGCACGCCGGTGTTGGTCTTGGGCATGGCCAGGCTGTCGGTGAGCGTGACCGTGCCGGGCAGGTGATGCTGGCGCAGCACCTCCTGCAAGGCGTGACCGCCGAAGAAATTCAGCTCGTAACCGTGCTGCGCCGCCGCCTCGGCCAGCTTGAGAAAGTGAATGTCCCCGCCCGCGATGCTGGTGGAGAAGATGCCGTTGGTGAGGAGATGGAGGCGCATGAATCAAATGACGAATGATGAAGGGCGAATGACGCAGGGCGGAGCACCGGCGTTCGAGCGGTTGGGGTTTGGAAATTCTTTCGTCATTTTGAATTCGTCCTTCGTCATTTCCGCAAGGTCTGATCCACCTGCAAGTCGCGGATGTTCCGCTGCCCGCCGCGTGCGCGCTGCGTCTGCCAGCCCCACACCGTGCCGGCCAGCGAGGCTAGGCACGTCGGCACGTGCCACAGCCAACGGATGTCGCGGTAGCGCGCCAGCCCGAGCAGCGTGTGATAGAGCGGCCCGAAGAGGCTGCCGCAATAGAGCGCCGCCGCCCAGCCGGGCACCGCGGCTTTGTGATTCATCCACGAGACCTTGGTTTCCTCGCGCACGTTGAAGTAATGGACTACGGCGCGCCGCCGCTTCTTGAAGAAACCCCAGAGCGTCTGCACGTAGTAGTGATGCACGCCGCGCCCGCTGATGCGCAGCCACTCGCGTTTCCCCGCCTGCATCATGTGCAGCGCCACATGCGTGTCCTGAAATTGCTGCTTGGCCCGCGTCGCTTCAATGTCGGCGCGGCGGAAGACAAACCCGTTCGCGCCCAGCGGGTAGGCCAGCGATTCGCCCGGCACCGTCCAGCGCTCCACCTCGCCGTCGCGCGCCACGAGCTTCGGCGTCACGCTCATGATCCACGACATGGGATCGCTGATGTGCAGCAGCGCCGTCACGTAGGCGCAGAAGGAACTCATCTTGGGCGACGGCAGGTAATAACTTTCCACTCCCAGAGCCTGCGGGTTTGCCGCCAGTGCGCGCACCGCCAGTTCGATGTAATCAGGATGGGTCAGTTCGTTGTCCGCATCGACGAAGACGATGTATTCGCCCGTGGCGTGCTGGAGTGCGAGCCGTTTGCCCTGCTCCATGTCGCGCCCGTGATCGTCCAGTACGATGGCCCCATACTTCGCCGCGATCTCACGCGTGTGGTCCTTCGACATGGCGTCGGCGAGGATGATTTCGTAGCGGTCGCGCGGATAAGTCTGCCGCGCGATGGAGCCAAGGCTGTTCTCCAGCAAGGCCCCCGCATTCAGCGTGGGCATGATGTAACTGACTTTGGGCAACGGCTCGGCCATGGCGCGCAGTGTCAGGAAGGACGCCGGTGAGCGGCAAGGAAAAGCGCGGTTGGGGGAATGACGAATGGCGAAGGGAAAAAACCGCCCAGTTGCGTGTTGTCACCCGAGCCTCAAGGTAGGGCGCGTCGCTCCGCGCGCGCCGCGAATCGGAGAACAGCAGGAGAGCAATTACCCGACGCCGACGGCACAGACGGCTCAGCCCATTTCGATTTACGCCGCCTCACCCCGGCGCGCGCGGAGCGACGCGCCCTACCTTTCACGTCATTACCTTACTCACCGCCGCCAGCACCGACTCCACCTTCACCGATGTCATCGCCGCAATCAGCTCCGCGTCCGTGCCACGGATGGGTCCACCGTCGTAGCGGTAGTAGTCGAGGTTGCGGCCGTGGACGATGGGGTTCGGCACCACGGTGTAGGGATTGCCATACGGCACGTTGGTGGGATTCAACGTCGGCGCTTCGATCACGATCTGGTTCGGCACCTTCATTGCCGCCGCGAGGTGCATGAGGGCCGTGTCCACGCTGAGGAAGGCGTGGCAATGCTGCATGAGTGCGGCGGCCTGGCGGAGATTGCGCGTCTCGGGCTGGTGAATGTGCGGGCTGTTCAGCGCGGCCCGGATGCGCGCGTGCGCCTCCTTTTCCTCCGGCCCGCCGAAGAGCAGCACCTCCACCTGCGGATGCACCGCGCGCAGTTGTTGCAGCAGCGCGATGTAATGCTCCAGCGGCCAGCGTTTCAGCGCGAGGTTCTTCGTCCCGCCCGATCCGACATGCAGGCCCAGCACGCGCCGCCCGGACAATTTGTTCTCCGCCGCAAAAATTCGCGCCCACTCCACCTCGGCGGGCGTGAGATAAACTTCCATCTCATGCGCGGGCCGCAGCGTTTGCGCGCCCACCAGCGGCAGCAGCCGGTGGTTGTTCTCGATGCTGTGGACCGTGTAATCCTGCGGGATAGTCTGATGCACGAGCAGCCGGTCCAGCGGCGAGGCGTTCTCGTAGGCGTGGCTCACCCGCCGCTGCGCCCCGATGAAGCGCGCGAGCATGCGGTAGTGAATGCGACCCTGGGTATGGGCGTTGATGGAAAGGTCGTAGCGTTCCCGCCGCAGCCCGAGCAGGAAAGGCAGCGACGGGCGCACGCCCTCCTTGATCAAATTTTTCTGATGCACGGTGTTCACATGCGGATTGCCCTCCAGCAAATCCTTCGCGCCCGCCCACATGACGAGCGCGTCAATGCGCGCCTTGGGGAAGTTGGCGCGCAGCTCGTGCAGGAGCGGCGTGGCAATCAGCGTGTCGCCGATGCCCGACATGGCAATGACCAGAATCTTCATTCAGGAAGCGGGTAGATAAATGAGCCGGGGCCGGGAACGAAGATTAAAAATGCGCGGGCTGCGGGTGAACGGGGCGCGAGGGGTGGGTTTGCGACCGGGCCTTGTGCAGAATCATTTTACCTCTCCGGCTCTTTGGGGAGGCCAGTAGCGGAATGTGATGCGGCCCATGATGTTATTCGCGGACACGAATCCCCAAAAACGGCTGTCGGAGCTGTTGGCTGCGTTGTCACCAAGCACATAATACTGGCCGTCGGGCACGGTCACGTCCGTCATGGTCGCCAACCTCTCCATGCCGGTTGGCAGCAGATATGCGATTTCTCCGGCACTGCTACTGAGAGCCACATGCTTCTCATTGATGTACAGCTTGCCTTCGGAAATCCGCACTCGATCGCCCGGTTCGCCAGCGATCCGCTTGAGATGGATGGTCGCAGCGGGTAGCGACGTGATGCCGTCGGACTTAAAGACAGCGATGTCTCCCCGACGCGGTTTGCGGACCAAGAAACTAAACCCCTCCATCAACACACGGTCGCCAGCCGAGAGTGTCGGGTTCATGGAACCTGTGGGCACAGAAAACGGGCGGATGAGTCCGACCAACCGAAAGGTCAAAACCGCGACCATAAACAAGGCAACCGCTGCCACCGATCCGACCAGCCACTTGCTGCGTCGGTCCATTCCCAAACGCCGGGTTGATGTCAAAGTTGGCGGTGTTGGATTATTCATGCGAGTGACGCGGTTTATCAAACTTTCGCCCGCTCTCAGCAGTTCATCCCATCCAAACAACAATCTGGGAACGACGTGGTCATGGCGGCAGTGTAGGCCGGGCACCCGGCCTGTCGAGCGCGGCTTGCTCCCGGCGTGCGATGGAAATAGCGGGAAAGAAAGTTCGGACGCGATGCACAGTCTCCCTCTCCCCTCAACGGGGAGAGGGCCGGGGTGAGGGGTGATGACGCCGGGACGCTTGTCTTTCCAAATCCACGTCACGAGTCGAACCACCCCTCACCCTCAATCCCTCTCCCCGTTGAGGGGAGAGGGAAGCCAGAAACCCTGAGCCTCACTTCTCCGCGTTCCCGTGCTCCCGGTCCGAGGCGTCGGGGGCGCGGCTGATGGTCGGGCGCGGGCGTTCCACCTTGGCGTCCTTCGCCCAAAGGGGGAACACCGGGAGTTTTTGGCCTCCCACTTTTGCCACCGCCCTACGGAAACAACCCGCGCAGCCGCTTCGCTTCCTGCACGCGTTTCACGCCGAGGCTCAGCGCGGCCATGCGCATGGAGATGTTTTGCTTTTTATGCAGGGCCAGGATTTGCGTGAACGCGCCTTCGAGGATGCGGAAGAGTTTGTCCATGACCTCGGTCTCGGTCCAAAAGAAGCTCTGCAAATCTTGGACCCACTCGAAGTAGCTCACGACCACGCCGCCCGCGTTGCACAACACGTCGGGGATGAGAAAAATCTCGGGGCGCTGCGCGAGGATGGCGTCGGCCTCGGGCGTGGTCGGACCGTTCGCGGCTTCGGCGAGAATGCGGCATTGAATCTGGGCGGCGTTCGCGCCGGTGATCTGCCGCTCCAGCGCCGCGGGCACGAGGATGTCGCAAGGCGTGATGAGCATTTGTTCGTTGGTGATGAATTCCGCTTCGGGGAATCCCTGGAGCGTGTGGTGCTCGGTGAAATGTTTCTCCAGCTTCCACAGGTCGAGACCGTGGCGGTTGGAAAGTCCGCCGCCCACATCACTGACCGCGATCACTTTCACGCCGTACTTGGCCAGCGAATAGGCGGTCACGGAGCCGACGTTGCCGAAGCCCTGCACGATGGCGGTGGCGTGTTCGGCTTCGAGACCGATCACGTCCATGGCGCGATTGATCAGGTAGCCCACGCCGCGCCCGGTGGCTTCGCGGCGTCCGAGCGAACCGCCGAGCGCGACAGGTTTGCCCGTGACGATGCTGGCAACGGTGCTGCCCATGTGCATTGAGTAGGTGTCCATCATCCACGCCATCGTTTGCTCATTGGTGCCCACGTCGGGAGCCATGACATCGATCTGCGGCCCGATGAAGGGGATCATTTCCTGGGTGTAACGGCGGGTGAGCCGCTCCAGTTCCTTCACGGAAAGCAGACGCGGATCGCAGGTGATGCCGCCCTTCGCTCCACCGTAGGGCAGGCCGGTGAGCGCGCATTTCCAACTCATCCACATGGCGAGCGCGGCCACTTCCCCGAGCGTCACGTCGGGGTGATAACGCAGCCCGCCCTTGGTCGGCCCGAGCGTGAGATGATGCTGCACGCGGTAGCCGGTGAAAACTTCGACGCGGCCATCGTCGCGGTGAATGGGCACGGCCACGGTCATGGATCGCTTGGGAAATTTGAGCCGCGCGCGCTCGGCGTCGGGGATTTGCAGAATGTCCGCCACTTGATCGAACTGGCGGCAGGCCATCTGAAACGTCGGATGATCGTACACTTGCATGGGCGGAGGGTAGCGTGGGGAAAACAAATTGGAACCCGGAGTTGAACCGCAGATGAAGGCAGATAAACGCAGATGGGAAAGGGGCTGCGATGGAACGGGGTTCATCCATTGATACCCGTCGCCCCGCTTATCTTATCTGCGTTGGTCTGCCTTTATCTGCGGTTCCAAGTCCCCATCTTCCCACCTTCTCTTTCTCCATTCCTCAGTTCCTGCTTTACTCTCGCGATGCAGGGCGCGTTCGACATTGCGGTGGTTGGCTCCGGGTTTGCTGGGGCGCTCACCGCCATGATTGCGCGGCGGCAGGGCCGCTCGGTCGTGCTCCTGGAAAAGGGAAAACATCCGCGCTTCGCCATCGGAGAATCTTCCACGCCGCTGGCCAACCTCATCCTCGAAGAACTGTGCGACCGCTACGATCTGCCGTCCGTGCGCGCCTTCACCAAGTGGGGCACCTGGCAGCAGAGCCATCCGCAGATCGCCTGCGGGCTGAAGCGCGGCTTCACGTTTTATCATCACGAAGCGGGGCGGGAATTCGCGGACGACGCTTCGCGCCAGCGTCAACTTCTGGTCGCTGCGTCGCCGCATGATCGCATTGCCGACACGCACTGGTATCGCCCCGACTTCGACGCCTTCCTCGTGGAAGAGGCGCGCCAGCTCGACGTGGTCTATCTCGACGAAGTGGATTTGTGGGGCGTGAACCGCGAACCGAAACGGCCCGTGCTGCAAGGACGGCATCGCGGCCAGTCGCTGGAGATTCACGCCGGGATGATCATCGACGCGACCGGGCCGCGCGGTTTTCTGCACCGCGCGTTCGACCTGCCGGAAGTGCGCTTCCCGCACCTGCCCGCCACGCAGGCGCTCTACACGCACTTCACCGAGGTGACGCGTTGGGACGCCTCGCATCCGTCCGACAGCGCGCCGCCCTATCCCGTGGATGACGCCGCGCTGCATCACGTTTTCGACGGCGGGTGGATGTGGGTGCTGCGCTTCAACAACGGCCTGACCAGCGCCGGCGTGGCCGCGACGACGAAGCTCGCGAATGAACTGCGCCTCGCCGAGGGGGATCCGGCGTGGCGAAGGTTGCTCGATAAATTTCCCGGCGTGCGCGCGCATTTGGGCGGGGCCAAAGTCGCGCGGCCCTTCGTCCACGCACCGAAGCTCGCCTTCCTCAGCGGCGACATCGCGGGGCCGAACTGGGCGTTGCTCCCCTCGGCTGCGGGGTTCGTCGATCCGCTGTTGTCCAATGGTTTCCCGCTCACGCTGCTCGGCGTGGAACGGCTGGCGCGTATTCTCGAAACAAGCTGGGACCGCGCCGCACTGCCCGACGAGTTGTGCCAATACTCGATGCAGACCACGATGGAACTGATGGCCACCGAGCGGCTCGTGGCCGCGCTCTATGCCGCGATGCACGACTTCGAATTGTTCACCGCCCTCACCCTGCTCTACTTCGCGGCGGCGAGCTTCACCGAGTCCGCGCGCCGGCTGGGCAAACCGGAGCTGGCCGGGAACACCTTCCTGCTCGGCGAACACGCGTGGTTCGGCCCGCGCGTGCGGGACTGCACGACGGCAGCCTTGCGCAAGCCGACCGGCGCGGCGCGCGCGGCGCTGCTCATCAACATCCAGCAGACCATCGCCCCCGTGAACGTGGCGGGACTCGGCGATCCCGAACGACGCAACTGGTATCCCGCCCGCGCGGAGGATTTGTTCGCCAGCGCGAGTCGTCTGCAAAGTTCGCCCAGCGAGATCGAGGCGATGCTGCAGCGTGGCGGGTTTTGAAGGGGGACGTGCGGCGGAAACGTGATTGGCCATCCACCGCGCTCTCGGGTAATCGTTGCGCCATGAAACTCATCCTCGCTTTGCTTTGCGCCGCCGCGCTCACCTCTCAGGCCGCGCCTGTCTCCTTGTCCGATGGCAAAACTTTCATCGGCTGGATCGGCGACACGAACACCACCTGGCGCATCGAGGACGGCGCGTTCGTGGGCGGCTCGCTGGAGAAGAAGGTGCCGCGCAATGAATTCCTCCGCAGCGCGCAGCCCTACACCAATTTCATCCTGCGCCTCCAGTTCAAGCTGGTGGGCACCAATGGTTTCATCAACGGCGGCGTGCAGATTCGCAGCCAGCCCGCCACGAATCCGACCAACGAAATGGTCGGGTATCAGTGCGACTTGGGCGCGGGCTACTGGGGCGCGCTCTACGACGAGTCGCGTCGCAATAAGGTGCTCGTCCAGCCCGACGCCGCGACGGTGAAGCAGGCGCTCAAGCCCGGCGCATGGAACGAGTACGTGATCACCGCGCGCGGCAAAACCATCGAGACCGCGATCAACGGCGTGAAGATGATCACCTACACGGAGCCGGATGACGCGATCCCGCAGCAGGGCTTTCTCGGGCTGCAAATCCACGGCAACGGCGCCGCCATCGCGAGCTACAAGGACATAACGATTCAGGTGTTGGAGTGAGAGTGGGAACGAGTTTTGGTTTTCACAGGTTTGATGGACCACGGTGCCTTCTCCCTCACCCCGGCCCTCTCCCGCTGGGAGAGGGGGATTGTTTCCGCGTGTGTTTCAATTTGCCCGATTGATTCGCGACGGTGCCGAAGCCTGACGCTGGGATGATTCAGAACGCGCGAAGATTTCTCCCTCTCCCAGCGGGAGAGGGCCG
>JAYVWQ010000302.1:0-4122 GCA_043785945.1 Akkermansia sp. | reverse complement strand
CGACCGGCACATCCGTCCGACCGTCGCCGCTGTATCCCCACGCCAGCACTGTGCCGTTGGTCTTCAAGGCCACCGTGTGCTCAGCTCCCGCCGCAATCGCCATCACTCCACTTTGTGCCGCGACAGGCACAATCGTTTTATCAAACTGGTAGTCCCCCCAGGCCAGCACCGAGCCATCGTTTCTCAAGACCACGTTATGGTAATCGCCGGCCGCAATCGCCCTCACTCCGCTCTGCGCTCCGACGGGGACCGACGCTTGGGCGTAGGAGTCCTCCCCCCACGCCACCAAGGAGCCATCGTTCTTCAAGGCCAGCGAGTGATAAGCTCCCGCCGCAATCGCCGTCACCCCGCTCTGTGCTGCCACGGGCACCGTCGTTTGGCCGAAGTCGTTGGCCCCCCACGCCACGACCGAGCCGTTGGTCTTCAAGGCCAAGGAGTGATAACCTCCCGCCGCAATCGCCCTCACCCCGCTCTGCGCTGCGACGGGCACCGTCGTTTGGCCCGATTGGTTGTTCCCCCACGCCACGACCGAGCCGTCGTTCTTCAAGACCAGAGTGTGAGAACCTCCCGCCGCAATCGCGGTCACCCCGCTTTGCGCCCCGGCAGGCACGGTCGTTTGGCCATCGCTGTTGTACCCCCACGCCACCACTTGGCCGGGAGAGGCCGGGTTCACCGTCAGCACCGCCGCCGGCGCGCTGGTCACACTGCCGAGGGCATTGCTCACCACCACGGTGTACCCGCCCGCATGATTGGTCTGCGCCAACGACAGACTGTAAGTGGCGCTCGTCGCCCCGGCGAGATCCACGCCATCCTTCCGCCACTGGTAGTTCAAGGGGAATCCCGTGGCCGTAACGGCGAAGCTCGCGCTCTGCCAGGCCTTCACCGACTGACTCACCGGCTGCGTGGTGATGGTGGGGGACGAAGGTATGAAAACTACCACGGTGTGATAAACTCCCGCCGCAATCGCCGTCACTTGACCAAGACCTGCGGGTACTGTCGCCTCGCCCGAAATGTTGTTGCCTCCCCACGCCAGCACCGTGCCATCGGTCTTCAAGGCCACTGCGTGAAAATATCCCGCCGCAATGGCCATGACCCCGCTCTGTGCCGCGACGGGCACCGAGGTTTGGTCGTTCCATCCCCACGCCACGACTGAGCCGTCAGTTTTCAATGCAATGGTTTGATAACCTCCTGCCGCGATGGCCACTACTCCGCTCTGCGCCGCGACGGGTACATTCGTTTGACCGTAGCCGTTGTATCCCCACGCCAGCACCGAGCCGTTGGTCTTCAAGACCACGATGTGTCCCGATCCCGCCGCGATCGCCATCACCCCGCTTCGCGCCGCGGCGGGCACATTCGTTTGGTCGACGCTGTTGTCCCCCCACGCCAGGACCGAGCCATCCGTTTTCAGGGCCACCGTGTTACCCTCACCTGCCGCAATCGCCGTCACCCCGCTCTGTGCCGCGAGGGGCACATTCGTCAGGCCGTAGTAGTTGTCCCCCCAAGCCAGCACCGAGCCATTGGTCTTCAGGGCAACGATGTATTGGCGTCTGGCCGCGATAGCCATCACCCCGCTCTGGGCTGCGAGGGGCACATTCGTTTGGCCAAAGAAGTTGTCCCCCCAAGCCATTACGGAGCCGTTCGCCTTCAAGGCCACGGTCAACTGATTGCCCGCCGCAACCGCCACCACCCCGCTTTGGGCCTCTAAGGGCACGGTCGTTGCGCCCACGTTTTCCAATCCCCACGCTAGGACCGTGCCGGGAGATTGCGCCTGAGCAGTGCCGGCTCCGATCCAGGCGCTCAGAAGAAGCAAGGGAAGATGGTTTCTGCCGTTGTGCCAGAGCCTGGCCACGGAGGGAGGCATGGTTGGTTTCATAATAGTTTGTTGTGGTTGGGCACGGGCCGGCGCAACTGCGCCGGGCACGCTTTGCATTGGAGCTACTTTTTCTGCGGTTTCGGCGGCAACTCGAAGCCCTCCCGTTCCGCGAGGTCCGTCCAACGGTTGGGGAAAAGTGGCTGCAAAGCCTTGGGGAACTCGCGGCCAGGCAACGGCAGGTAGGCTGACTTGTCGTAACCATTCTCCCTCATTTCGACTTTCAAACGCTGCGCATCTCCGACCATCTCCCGCCGGATGGTCAGCTTGGTGGACCGCCCGCTCACGCCCATTTCTTGCATCCATTCGACAGCAGTGTCGCGAATCAAATCCGTTCGTTCCTGGCCAATCACCCGGGACGCGGCGGTGAAAAAGTTGGTGCGGATGCTCCGCATCGTGTTGGTGTCGCCCGGCAGGGAATAGCTCGCCACCACGTCACCCGCTGGCTCGGCGCGCTGCACGTGAGCCAGCGCCCAGTCCTTGAAATCGGTTTTCGTCTGCTCAATCGCCGCTTCCAGCCCGGCGCGTTCCTCGGGCGTGATTACGAGCGTGGTGGCGGCCACGTCATTCAATTTGCCGTCGGGCTGCAGGACTCGTAAGCCCAGGCCGCGCACCGCCGGCTTGCTGACCAGGATGTAGTCCTTGAACGACGGCCAGGAGAAACTGAATTCCTCCCGCACCCGCGCTTGAAGATCCTCCGGGAGTCGATCGGCGCGATTGGTTTGCAGGGCTGACCAAAGCCTGTTCTCGGGTGCCGATCTCGTCGCCGCCAGCGTTCGCTTCAGTTCCCCTACACGCTCGGTCAGGCCGGCCCCTTCCGCTTGGGCCGTGGCCAACCGCTGCGTCTCGTCCATCCACGCCTCGCGCAGTGTCCCGGCTTCTTCCTGAAGGTGGCCGGTGGATAGACGTCCGAGGTGGAAGGCGCCTGCGCCCGCGCTGAGAATGGTCAAGGCCAGCAAAATCTTTTTCATGGCTTCTCGTTTCCGTTCAGCCGGGACCTGGCCTGCTCCTGAAGCCATGCGGTCGCGCGCTGGCGCAATGCTTCCGGGGCGTTGCTCCCGACGCGCCGGGCCACATCCGTGGTCTGGCTGGCTTCGCCGCCGGGGAGGAACGCGGACAAGGCGGCGCTGCCGTTCATGTAACCCACGACATTCACGCTGTACACGTTTCCGGTGGGCGCCTTGCCGCTGGTTGCCTCCGGGACTTTTGGGGCGGGTTGCATCTCGCCGGTCATCGTCCATTTCGCCTGTGGAATTCCTTTCTCGTCGTTTTCCACCGAGGCTGAAACCGTGGCAGTCGGCTGTGGAATCAGCATGCGGTTCAATTCATCGCAGTTGACGGTCCTGAATTGGGACGGCACCACCGGCCAGCGTTCCTCCCCAAGAATGCCGCGCAGGTCTGCCAGCATTTGGGCGAAGCGCTGTTCCGCCTCCGGCCCCACTTTCCCCGACGGCTCGGCCGTGAACACCTTGGAGGCCACCGTCCGTCCGCTGACGGGTATTTCCATTTCGTAAACGTCAGCCTTCTCCCCGCGTTGCAACTCCGCCACCCGCTGCAATATTTTTTCAATCGCCTGGTGCTCGGCCGGAGTGAGGCCCAGCAGCTCGCGCTCATACGAATTGACGACTCCCGGCGGCGAAAAGGCAGGGGCCTGGATCAGTCTGCTCAGTTCCGGCAGGATGACCTTGGGGATGCGCACGAAGGGCGATTCGTCCGACCATCGGTAGTCCGCCGCCGTCAGCGCAGCGCGAATCTTTTGCTTCCAATCCGCGAACGCCTGCGCGGCTGCGGCAGCGCGGGCCACAGCTTCGTTGGCTTGCGCGAGGGATTGCTCCAGTTTTTCGGAATCCGCCCGCCACCGCTCTAGGTCTGCTTGCGCACTGGCACTGTCGGTTTGCGCCGTCAGAAACTGGGCGCGCATCCGTCGGACTTCGTTGTCCGCTTGACCTCGCTGCTTCCATTGCCATCCCGCCGGCGCGGCGGCCAGCGCCAGGCAGAGCGCCACCGTCTGCACCGTGGTCAGGCTGGCCAACCGTGCCAGCAGGGCGGCCAGTCCGGTGAGCGCGACCGGCGTGCTCTTCAACGCTGCCCCGACGATCACGCTCACCATGCTCGCCGAAGCCGTGACCGCCGTGTACTTGAGCGCCGCAGTGGCCGCCGCGACCGTCGCCGTCTGGTAGCCGCGCCGTTTGAAAAACTCCGTCAGCTTCTCCAGCGCGCTGTCCACACGCTTCCGCGCCGTGTCCTCGCCC
>JAYVWQ010000301.1:0-5419 GCA_043785945.1 Akkermansia sp. | reverse complement strand
TCGCTGCCGTGGCTCCAACTCGCTTGGACATTCCCGACGATCATGATGTTGAGCTGCCTGCCCATCACCGTGGCTGGGGCGGGCGTGCGGGAAATGCTCGCGGTCGCTTTCCTCGGTCTCTACGGCCTGCCTGCTGCAGATTGCGTGGGCGCGGCTCTGCTCACCTTCCTCTGCAAAATCACCTGGGGTCTGATCGGCGGCGCGCTGCTCTGGCGCGAAGGCGCGGTGCAGGAGTGTGCTGCGAGCAAGATCGCTCACGAGGATAAAACGATCTCCATCATCATCCCTGTGATCAACGAAGCCGACGCGCTGCCCATCACCGTGCAACACCTCCGGCAGAACCCTTCAATCCAAGAAATCATCGTCGTGGACGGCGGCAGCACCGACCGCACTTCGGAAATTGCCGAACAGCTCGGCTGTCGCGTCCTCAGCAGCAAACCGGGACGCGGTGGACAGATGCGCGCCGGGGCCGAGGCCGCGACGGGCGACGTCATTCTCCTGCTCCACGCCGACACCTGGCTGCCGCCCCACGCCACGCGCGCCCTGCTGGACTGCCTGCGCGACGGAGCCGTGGTGGGCGGCGGATTCTGGAAAGAGTTTCGTGAACCACCGCTCCTGCTGCACGGCTCCAAATGGAAGTGCGCCGTGCGTCTCTGGGTGGGCCGACGCGTCGCGGGCGACCAGGGCTTGTTCATCCGCAGCGCCGTGCTCGAACGCATCGGCGGCGTGCCCGACCTGCAGCTCATGGAGGAATTCGCGCTCTCCCGCCTTCTGCAACGCGAGGGCCGGCTCGCCTTGGCCGACGCCGTGGCCCTGACCTCCGCGCGCCGCTTCCGCAAGCTCGGCGTCATCCGCACCTACCTGCGCATGTGGTTCGTGACCATGCGGTATCGGGCCGGCGTTTCCCCAGCGGACCTGCGGAAGCAGTATGAAAAGTGAGCTTCGGCACGATGGTGCATCGTGGAACCACGCCTTGCATCACCGCACCATTTCCGTCATCACACGCACCAAAACTAACACCAAGAAAATCATGCTCATTGTTCACGTCCAGGTCCGGGTAAAGCCGGAGTTCCTTGAAGCCTTCCGCGCGGCCAGTGCGGAGAACGCGCGCCACAGCGCGCAGGAACCAGGCATCGCCCGCTTTGATGTTGTGCAGCAGCGCGATGACCCGACGCGCTTCGTCTTCGTCGAAGTCTTCCGCACCGATGACGCCCCCGCCGCGCACCGCGAGACGGCGCATTACAAAAAGTGGCGCGAAGTTGCCGACCCCATGATGGCCGAACCGCGCACCAGCGCGAAATACACTGAGGTCTTTCCCGAGGCCGACGCATGGTGAACGGCTTTGAATTTACCACCGCCGCGCGTGTGATTTTCGGCTGCGGACGATTGAGCGAACTGCCTTCGCTCGCGCGGGAGTTCGGGCGGCGCGTGCTGGTCGTCACGGGCCGCAACGCCCGTCACGCCGAAAAGATTCTTCCCGCTCTCCGCGCGCAAGGCATGGTCACGGTTTCCTTCGCCGTCGCTACGGAACCCACCATTGCTCTCGCGCAATCCGGCGCGGAACTCGCGCGCCGCGAACATTGCGAACTGGTCATCGCCCTCGGCGGTGGCAGCGTGATCGATGCGGGCAAAGCCATCGCCGCGCTCGCCACCAATCCCGGTGACGCGCTCGATTACTTGGAAGTGATTGGCCGCGCTCAGCCGCTCACCAATGCACCCCTGCCTTTCATCGCCGTGCCCACCACGGCGGGCACCGGATCCGAGGCCACGCGCAACGCCGTGCTTCATTCGCCTGAACACCGCGTCAAGGTCAGCCTGCGCAGCCCGCTGATGCTCCCGCGCATCGCCCTCGTCGATCCCGAACTCACGCGCGATCTGCCGCCCGCGCTCACCGCCAGCACCGGACTCGACGCGCTCACGCAGCTCATCGAGCCGTTCGTCTCGCAGCGTGCCAACCCGATGACCGACGCGCTCTGCCGTGAATCCATTCCCCGCGCCGCGCGTGCCCTGCGCTGCGCTTTCGATGAGGGCGGCAACATGGAGGCGCGCACCGATCTGGCGCTGGCCAGTCTGCACGGTGGCATGGCGCTGGCGAACGCCGGCCTCGGCGCCGTGCATGGCTTCGCCGCGCCCATCGGCGGCATGTTCCACGCGCCGCACGGCGCCGTCTGCGCCGCGCTCCTCGCCGACGTGATGGAGTGCAACTTGGAAACCGCGCGCCAACAAAACGCCCAACTCACTGTCCAGCGCTACGAGGAAGTCGCGCGCCTGCTCACCGGCACGGCCACCGCCACCGCACATGACGGCGTGACGTGGGTGCGGGAACTCTGCGGCCGTCTGCATATCCCCCGCCTCGCCGCGCTCGGACTGGCCCGTGCCGACTTCGCCGACATCGCAGCCAAGGCCCAGCAGTCGAGCAGCATGAAAGGCAACCCGATCGCGCTGACGACGGAGCAACTCGTGGAAATTCTGGAACGTGCGTTTTAATTTCGGTTCCCATCCATCGCCGAGCGCGATTGAAATGTTTTCATGGATCAGACCGGGCGCACCTGAACGGCGCGTGACTCACGCCCTTTAATGGTGGGGCGCGTCGCTCCGCGCGCGCCGGGTTGCGTGGAATGAGGCGAGCGAGCAGGGGTGGTTCGTACCGACTCAGCTTGGTTGAACACCCTGCGTTTCTCCGATCCGGCGGCGCGCGCGGAGCGACGCGCCCTACCTGACCAACGGTCGTGCCACGTTCACCGCCTTCGCTCCCAGGCTTCTCTCCACTCGACTCGACTAGTCTGGCTCATTAACTTCGCCGCCATGCAGTTCGATGCGACTCCGAACCCGATGCCCGGTGCCACCCCCATATCCGACCCAACCCCGACCCTGCCATCCGGTCCGACCACGCCCCTGATGTGGCGCCTGGCCATCGGTGCGGCCATCGTAGTCTTGGGGCTGCTGGCCTTCGTGACGCGGGACACGATTGGCTTGCGCGGCCAGGCCTTCGCGGGGGTCTTCTGCTTCTTCGGCCTGGTGGCGATGTTTTCCTCGAACCTGCGCGCGGTGAACTGGCGCACCATCGGCTGGGGCGTGGCGCTGCAAATCATCCTCGCGCTCCTCGTGCTGAAAGTGCCCTTCGTCAAAGCCGGATTTGAGCATGTCAAAATTGTCGTGGTCAGCTTCATTGATTTCTCGGACAAGGGCGCGGAGTTCGTCTTCGGCAATCTGGCGCGGCCCGGCGACATCGCCCTCAATCCGGGCAAGGAGTTCCTGTTCATGTTCGCCTTCAAGGCACTGCCGCCGATCCTGTTCGTCTCGTCCTTTTTCACCGTGCTCTATCACTACGGCATCTTGCAGCGCATCGTGCGGGGCATGGCCAGGGTGATGGTGCATCTCATGGGCACGAGCGGCGCAGAGACGCTCTCCGTCTCAGCCAATGTCTTCATGGGCCAGACCGAAGCGCCGCTCATCGTGAAGCCCTACATCCCGCGCATGACGAACTCGGAACTCTTCGCCCTCATGGCCAGCGGCTTCGCCCACATCTCCGGCGGCATGATGGTGGTGTACATCAATTACGGCGCGGACCCGGTGGCCGTAATCACGACCTGCATCATGGCCTGCCCGTGCAGCCTGTATCTCTCGAAGCTCTTCATGCCGGAACGCGGCGTGCCGGAAACCGCCGGATCGGTGGAGGCTCCCCGGCAAAAATCGCCCCATGTGAACGGCATCGACGCCGCTGCCGCCGGAGCCACGGACGGTTTGAAGCTGGCGCTGAACGTGGCCGCCATGCTGATTGTCTTCATCGCGTTCGTGGCCATGTTCGACGCACTGCTCGGCCTGGTGTCGAAAGATCTTTCGCTCACCAAAATCTTCGGCTGGCTCTTCTCCCCTGCCGCCTTTCTTATGGGCATCGAACACGCAGACATTGCCAAAGTGGGCAGCCTGCTCGGCTCGAAGCTGGCCATCAACGAACACTATGCCTATCTGGTGATGAAAGGCTGGAAGGCCACCGCCGGTTTCATGAGCGACCGGTCTTATTTGATCGCGGCGTTCGCGCTGACCGGTTTCGCGAACTTCGCTTCCGTGGGCATTCAGCTCGGCGGCATCGGCGCGATGGCCCCTGAGCGGCGCAGCGACTTGGCGAAGCTGGGGCTGCGCGCCTTGTTCGTCGGGTTCGTGGCCACCCTGCTCAACGCGGCCGTCGCGGGCATTCTCCTGTGAGGGGTGCGGGAGGAAGACCGCCTCACCGGCCTTTTACGTGGTGATTTTCAGGGGGCACCGCGTTCTCCCGATGCCTCAGCCCTCCCGAACATTTCCTTGCCAGTGCGGGAATCGATCTCATCTTAGCCGCCATGCCCGTGTTGGCCAAAGTGGTGCGAGCGCCTGCGAGCCGTCCTGACGACGGCCCGCTTTTCAGTGAGAACGCGGCCTGGCAGAGCGTGGGCGAAGGCTGGCGTCAGTTGCACGGCAGCTATCACGAAGTTGGTTTCAGCTTCGAGTGGCACGACTTCACCGCGCGGCGGGTTTTCGATTGGGGGCAAAGTTTTCATCCGGGCAGCCTCGAGATTTGCCTCAACCTCGCCGGGCACGGCTCGGTCGGCGATGGACGGCAGACCCTCGCCTTCGCGCCGTTGACGGCCGGGTTTTATTGCCAGCAAGAAGCGCGTCTCACGGCCACTCGGTCCCCTGCCGAACGGCAGCAATTTCTCACCGTCGAGTTGTCCCCGGCGTTTCTGCGCCAGCATCTCGCGGGCAACGAGGCCAACCTGCATCCCATCGTGCAGAAATTTTTGCGCGATCAGGGAACGGCCGCGCTTTCCGAAAGCATCCGGCTGACGGCCGAGCATCAGCAGCTGATCAGCAGCCTGCGCCACCCGCCCGTTTTCGCCAGCGCCCAGCGCATCTGGTATCAGGCCAAGACGCTGGAAATCATGGCGGCCTTTCTTTTCCGCGCCCCGGCCGAAAAGGAATTTTTCTGCCAGCGACAAAACCGTCTCGGTCAGGATCGGGTGGACCGCGTCATCGCCATCTTGAAGGCGGATCTAGTGGAGCCACCCGCCCTTGAGGCGCTGGGCAAACAAGTCGGGTGCAGTTCATTTTATCTGAGCCGCACCTTCTCGCAGCAGATGGGGAAAACCATTTCGCAATACCTCCGCCAGTTGCGCATGGAACGTGCGGCTGCGCTGCTGCGCGCGGGCCGGCTGAACGTGACGGAGGTGGCGATGGAAGTGGGGTACTCCAGCTCCAGTCATTTCAGCGTGGCCTTTCACGAGACCTTCGGCTGCTGTCCCGGACTGTATCCGCTGGCCACGCCCACGCAGCGCGCCGGGCGGGAGAGTTAGGGAACCGCTGATTTAATCAATACCCGGAAAATTCGATCCAATTCCGACCATCAAATTACTTTCTGCTGAAAACAAAATCGTTCCTGCGTCAT
>JAYVWQ010000300.1:0-11558 GCA_043785945.1 Akkermansia sp. | reverse complement strand
CGGCGGTGGATGAAACGAAACTGGCGGCGCTGGCGAAGACGAGCGAGCCAACGCCGTCATCGCAGCCGGAGGAGAAGGTTCAGCCCGCGAAGCCTGCGGACTTGAGCAAGGCGAATGAGAAGTTGTCGTCGTTGTTGGGGGGGAAGAAGTGAGGGCGCAATTTTATGTTCCGGTGGGCGGGTCATTGGCGAACGACGCTTCAGGCTTCCCTCTCCCCTCAACGGGGAGAGGGATTGAGGGTGAGGGGTGGTTCGTCTCGCAGCGTGATTTTGGAAAGAGAAGCGTCTTGGCGCAATCACCCCTCACCCCGGCCCTCTCCCCGTTGAGAGGAGAGGGAGAAGCAACGTCCGCGCAACGTCATTCATAAATGCAACGTCTCCTCGCCATCATCTGGCTCACTTGGAAGGCCGCGCTGCGGTTTCGGCTGTTTTGGGTCATGGCGGTGCTGCTGGTGGGGTCGGTCATCACATTGCCGCTGGTGATCAAGGACGACGGGACGGCGCGCGGGTTCACGCAGATTCTGCTCACCTACACCTTGAGCGCGATTACGGCGCTGCTGGGTTTCTCCACGCTCTGGCTTTCGTGCGGCACGCTGGCGCGGGACATCGAGGAGAATCAGATGCAGATGGTGGCGGTGAAGCCGATTCCGCGCTGGCAAATCTGGCTGGGCAAATGGCTCGGCCTCGTGTCGCTGAACGCGGTGCTGCTGTTCACGGCCGGTTTGTGCGTGATGGTGCTGCTGCAATGGCGCTCGCGCAGCCTCACGCCTTATCAGCAAAAGATTTTGCGCGAGGAGGTGCTGGTCGCGCGCGGTTCGCTCAAGGAGCCGGCCCCGGACCGCGAGGCGGAGGTGGAACGACTGTTTCGCGAGCGGATGAAGGAGAATCCGGTCAGTCCGGCCAATGCCGAGCTGGTCAAAAACCAGCTTCGCGAAATGCTCAAGGCGGAAGTCATCCGGCCCGGCTTCATGCGTCGTTGGAAAATTGATCTCGGGGTGCGGAAGAATTTTCTGCGAGACGAGCCGTTGTTTGTCCGCCTGAAATTTTACGCGGCCAGCACGAATGAACTGGGCACCTTCCGCACCGTGGTCGAGGTGGGACCGCCCGAGGCGGCGGTGCGCGATCAGCATGTGGTCTCGCTCGCGGCCAACTCGTTTCACGAAATCAAGATTGCTCCGAACCAGTGGGACGCGGCGGGGCTGCTGACCATTGATGTGCAGAACCGGGACCGCGTGGCGCTGGCTTTTCCGCATGACGAAGGGTTTGAAATTCTTTATCGCGAGGCGGGCTTTCCGCTGAATTTTCTGCGCGGGCTTTTGATCGTGCTCTTCTGGCTGGCGCTGCTGGCGGCCATCGGACTTTCCGCCGCGAGTTTCCTGTCGTTTCCGGTGGCTGCGTTTGTTTCGGTGACGCTGCTGCTCATCTCGATGTCGAGCGGCACGCTGGCTTCGACGGTGGCCTCGGGGACCATCGCCGGAGTGGATGAGGAGACGGGCGCCACGAGCGGTTCGGTGCTGGACCTGGTGCTGATCCCGTTCTTCAAGGCGATGCTCCAGGTGTTCAAACTGGTAGAGGGCTTTTCACCCATTGACGCGTTGAGCACGGGGCGCAGCGTTTCTTGGGGGACGGTGGGGCTGGCCTTCGCGCAAATCGTTTTATTGCTCGGCGGGCCGGTGGCGTTGTTCGGCATCTGGATGTTCAACCGCCGGGAGCTGGCGGCGGGGAACACGCACTCGTGATCGGATGAACTCACGCGCTAAGAAAATCCTCCTCCTCCTTCTCGCCGCCGCCCTGCTCACGGTTAACGGATTCTTGCAACCGGTAATGAACCGTCAGCGCGCGGCCCTTGGCATCACGCGTTTGGAGCCGTTGGAGAACGCGCCGCCCATGCTGGCCCTGACCACGCAGGTGCTGGGCGGTTTTCGCGGGCTGATCGCGAACGTCCTGTGGATTCGCACCACGCAGTTGCAGGAGGACGGCAAGTATTTCGAGATGGTGCAACTCGCGGACTGGATCACGAAGCTGGAGCCGCACTTTGTCCAAGTGTGGCTGGTGCAGGCATGGAACATGGCCTTCAACATCTCGGTGAAGTTCAGCGATTATCCCGACCGCTGGCGCTGGGTGCAGCGCGGCATGGAACTGCTGCGGGACGAGGGGCTGCGTTATAATCCCACGGAGCCGCTCATTTATGCCGAACTCGCGTGGCTCTTTCAGTTCAAGATGGGTCACAACCTCGACGACGCGAACGTGTATTACAAAGGCGCATGGGCCGTGGAGATGATGCAGGTCTTCGGGGGGCCGCAGCCGAATTTCGAGCGGCTCCTCCTCCCGCAGACGCCCGATGAGAAGGCCCGCCTCGCGCTGCTGCACTCGAAATACAAAATGGACGCGGGGTTGATGCTGGAACTGGATCGCAAGCATGGCCCGCTGGACTGGCGGCTGCCCGAGGCACACGCGATTTACTGGAACAGCGTCGGCATCGACCATGCGAAGGGCAAGGATGTGCGGCGGCTGCGGCAGGGGATTTATCAGTCGATGAACCTTTCCTATCAGCGCGGGCGTTTGGTCATCAGCTCGAACGCGCCGCCCCGGCTGCTGCCCAATCTTGAAATTGTCTCGAAGGTGGATGCCGCGTATTTGGAGCAACTGGCCACAGTGGAGCCTTTCCAACGTGACAGTGTGCGCAACGCGCACCGGAATTTTCTGCGCAACGTCCCCTATCAATTTTTTCTCTTCAATCGCGTGCGCGAGGGCGAGCAGTGGCTGCGCTATGGACGGGAGAAATATCCCGAAGGATTCCCGCCGAACGTCGGGCTGGCCGAGTACGCGGTCACGCTCGCGGCGTCGAATGTGGGCGAGCAGAGCCAGAACAAGATTAACGGCTTGGTCCAGGCCTTCGTGATTCAATCCTATTACAAGGCGATGGAAGGTGAGGCGGACGCGGCCAGTGAATACATGCTGCGGGCCGGGGAAATGTGGGACGCCTACATGAAACGCAGCGGCGGCGTGGAACGCACGCAACTGACTCCGCTCAACGAAATCAAACAACTGGTGCGGGACGACATGTTGAACCCGAAGTCGGGCCTGCCCCCCGAGCAGCGGGCGCAACTGCGCACGGCACTGGGCCTGCCGGCGGAGGCCGCGCCCGCGCTCAAGCCGTGATGAAAGTGTCGCGCGGCTGGGTGCTGGGATTGCTGGGTGTGTTGCTCCTCCTCACGGCCGGCTGCGGTCCGGTTGCCCGCGCGCGCCGCATCTTGCGCCATGTCCCGCCCACCGTTTTCCGCAGCCAGACGCTCGCGGTTTGCCGCGAGGCGTTTAATCCCCGAGAGGCCGTGAAGGTGGATGAGGCGAGCTGGCCGGAAACGGTGCGCGCCTTCCAGCCCCTGAGCCTGTGGGCAGAACCGGATGGCGCATATCTCCTGATCGACAGTGACGCCGATGGTGAGCATGGAATTTATCTGCCGCGCATTCTTTCCGACAAAGACCCCGTGTGCGGCCCGACCCTCAAGCATGTGAAGCTGGCCGAGGGAGTTTATTGGTACGATCGGAAGCGGGGTTGAACCAGATACGGCGCCCCGGTCGTTCGCCTTTTCCGCCCCGCCGTTCCCGCGGGCGCCGGGGCTAAAGTTTTTTCCGGCGATTGGCGACATCAATACGGACCGGCGAGTTGTGCGTGTGTGAGTGGTGAAGAGCTTTCCTGTCCAAGCAATGTTCGTTCATTCCGTTGAAAGTAATCACCCGCCTTTCCCGAAATGGCATTCTGATCCGTCGTAAAACATGAGCACCGAAACCAGAGCTTCGGAGAACGCCCCGGCCCCGCGCGGGCGCGGGGCGCTCGTCGTGCTTTTGGTTGCCAGCGGCCTGGTGGCGGCGGCGTTCCTCGCCATCCGGCTGGGGGTCTCGCCGGCCTGGGTGCGCTTCCTCGACAATGTGCATTGGACGGTCGCCAACACGGCGGCGGCGGTGCTCGCCTGGCTGGGCGTCCGGGCATCCGGCCCTCACGAGCGGCAGACGCGGTGGTGGTTTGCCGTCGGTCTGACTGCTTATGCCCTTGGTCAGGTGCTGTGGGACATCCAAGTGGCGGCGGGCTGGAATCCGTTTCCTGCGCCGGCGGATATTTTTTATCTGCTGCTGGGGGTGTGCTGCGTGCGGGGCTTGCTGTCAGGTTTGCGGGCTGAGGTGTCGGGCCACCGCTGGCGGGCGGCCTTGCTGGATGCGGCGGCGTTGTCCGGGGCGGTGCTGGCGGTGGTGCTGGCCTTTTATCTGCCGCGCCGGGGCGGCACCGAGGCGGGGCCAATGTTTTTTCTGGTGGCCTATCCGGTGGTCTTGCTCACGGCGGGTTGTATCGGCCTGGTGATGATACCCGTGCTTCGACTCCGGCCGAACGGGCGGTGCATGGTTTTTCTGGGAGCATTGCTGGCGCAGGGCGTGATTTGGATGCACTGGAATGCACTCACTCTGGATAACGCGACAGAGGATGGCTCGTGGTTCAATCTTTCCTTCTCCATCACCGCCCTGGTCTTGGGCGCGGGTGTCTGGCTCTGGCGCGTGGAGGGCGGGGTGGTGGAGGCGGCATGGGAACGGCTTTGTGAACGGATGTTGCGGCTGCTGCCCATCGTTGTGGTGGCGGGTGCGGCCACGGCGGTGGTGCTGGCCTGGACGATGCCCGGGGTGCCGCGCGCGGTGCAGGTCTCGATTGGTTTGGGCGGAGTGCTGGCCATGATGCTGGCGGCGGCGCGGCAGAGCCTCCTGTTGTCCGAGGGCGACCGGCTGCTCGAAGCCGAACGCCGCGTGCGGGAGAGCGAGTCGCGTTTCAAAACTTTGTTTGAGACGACGCGCGATGGATTGGTGCTGTTCGATCCACAGGGGCGTTTTCTGGAAGTGAATCCGGCTTGCTGCCGGATGCTCGGCTACACCCGCGTGGAAATGCTGTCGCTCGGCATCGCCGACATTGAAGCCAACGAATCGGCCGCCGAGGTGGCCACGCATATCGGCCGGGTGCGGGCCCAGGGTTCTGATTTATTTGAAACGCGCATGCGGACCAAAGACGGGATCATCGTGGCGGTGGAGGTGTCTGTGGCGGTGATGAAGAATGGGGATGGCCGGTTGTTCAGTTGCTTCCGGGACATCACCAGTCGCAAGAATCTGGAAGAGCAACTGCACCGTCGGGAAGAGCGCTTCCGTCTGCTCATCGAAAACGCTTCCGACCTCATTAACATCGTCAGTCCGCTGGGCCTCATGCTCTACCAGAGTCCTTCTTCGGAGCGGACCCTGGGCTATCCCTCGGCGGAATTCATCGGGCGCAACGTCTTCGACTTCATTCACCCGGATGACTTGCTGAAGGTGGCCGACGCCATGCAGCGCGGGCTGTCTCAGCCCGGCACGCCTATTCGGGTGGAGTATCGCTTCCGGCGGCATGATGGCGTGTGGCTGGATTTTGAAACGATGGGCAAGGTCATCGCGCCCGAACCCGGGGTGGACGCCGAGCCGTGGGTGCTGGTCAATTCGCGCGACGTGACCGAGAGCCGCAAGCTGGGTGAGCAACTGCGACAGGCGCAAAAGATGGAGGCCATCGGTCGGCTCTCCGGCGGAGTGGCCCATGACTTCAACAACCTGCTGACCGTGATTCAGGGCCGCGTTTCCATTTTACAAACCAGCGGACGGCTCCCCGCTGCCCTGGCCGGCTCAGCCCAAGAGATTGCCCGGGCCGCCGAGCGGGCCGCGCACTTGACCCGCCAGTTGCTTGCTTTCAGCCGCCAGCAGGTCATGCAGACGCGCACGCTGGATTTCAACGACACGGTGGGCAACCTCACCAGCATGTTGCAGCGCGTGCTGGGCGAGGACGTGCGGATGCAATTGGATTACGCGCCCCAGCCGCTGCTCATCCAGGCCGACACCGGCATGATGGAACAGGTGCTGTTGAATCTGGTGGTCAACGCCCGCGATGCCATGCCAGACGGCGGACATTTGCGCATCGAAACCTTGTTGATCACCTTGTCCGAGGCTGAGGCGCACCGTCATCCCCAAGCGACCGTGGGGGACTTCGTCGGCCTGCGCGTCTCCGACACGGGGGAGGGCATCGCGCCGGAAATTTTGCCGCGCATCTTCGATCCCTTCTTCACCACCAAGGATGTGGGCAAGGGCACCGGTCTCGGCCTGGCCACGGTGTATGGCATCGTGGAGCAGCATCGTGGCTGGATCACGGTCGAGAGCGAAGTGGGACACGGCACCACCTTCCATGTCTTCCTGCCGCGTCTGATCGAGGCGCACTCGCCCGTCGCGCTCCTTCCAAACGCCCCGGTCACCCCCGGCCCGATTGCCCCCGCCCCGTCCGGCGGGCCGGAAACAATCCTGCTCGTGGAGGATGAGGAGTCGGTGCGGGATTTGATGCAGACCATTCTCACCCGCCAGGGTTATCGCGTGATGGAGGCCTCGTCTGGTCTCAACGCGCTGGAAGTCTGGAAGCACAACCGCGCCAGCATCGACCTGTTGCTCACTGATTTGGTGATGCCCGATGGTTTGAACGGGCAACACCTCGCGCGCCGCCTGCTCACGGACAATCCCAAGCTCAAGGTCATCTACACCAGCGGCTACCGTGCGGAGTGCGACGAGGTTGTGCTGAAAGAGGGCGTGAACTTTCTGCCCAAACCCTTTCACCCGCGCGCCCTCGGGGAAATGGTCCGCACGCTTCTGGATCGGAACTGAGCCTTGTGCCTCCGGCCCGCCCGGCATGACAGGCTTGTCATCATGCGGGAGTCTGGTTTGTCATTTCCGTCTCCGACTGTGGGGTTGTGCTCGAATTGCCTCACGCCAAGTCCGCGAAGGGCGCGAAGGGAGGGACGGCCTTTCGACTTCGCGCCCTTCGCGGACTTGGCGTGAGGCTCGTCGGAAAAATAAAACCCGCGCAACCATGAACTTCGCCCCCGTCATTTCAAGCTTTGCCCCCGCCACCTCTTCCCGTGAAGCTGGTCTCATGCGTGTCCTCGTGGTGGAAGATGAAAAAAAGACCGCCTCGTTTATCAGCAAGGCGCTTCAAGCCGAGGGCTTTGCCGTGGACATGGTCCATAATGGCGAGGATGCCCTGGCTATCGCCCAGACTGTGCCCTTCGACGTGGTGGTCCTCGACATCATGCTGCCGGGTCGCGATGGCCTGAGCGTTTTGCGTCTGCTGCGGCAGAAGCAAAAGACCATGCCCGTGCTCCTGCTCTCGGCGCGCGGCGAGGTCAATGAACGCATCGACGGTCTGAACCTCGGCGCGGACGACTACCTGGCCAAACCCTTCGTGCTCGATGAACTGGTCGCCCGCGTGCGCGCCCTCTCGCGGCGGTCGAGCGGCGACGGGCGCGCGGTGGTGCTGCGTCTGGCCGACCTGAGCGTGGACACGGTGGGGCGCAAGGTGAAACGCGGCCTGCGCATCATCGACCTGACCACGCGCGAATACCGGCTGCTGGAATATCTGCTCAGTTCCCAGGGCCGCATCTGCGGGCGGATGCAGATTCTGGAAAAGGTCTGGGACTACAATTTCGATCCCGGCACCAACCTGGTGGACGTGTATGTGCGCCGGGTGCGGGACAAAATTGAGGCCGCTTTGGAAACCAAACTGCTGCACACCGTGCGCGGCGTGGGCTACGTGATGAAGGAGACGCCATGACCATTCGCGCGCGGCTGACGTGGTGGTCGGGGGGATTGATGGCCGGCGGTTTAATGCTGCTGGGCAGCTTTGCCTGGTTTGAGTTCGTGCATGAACACCCGGAGTTTTTTGCCGGAGTCTGGACGGCGCAGAAGCAGGCCGATTTCCGCAACTCGCTTCAGGAGGTCGGCATCTTCGCCGGCCTGCCCGCCTTGCTCCTGAGCGCGGGCGGGATGTGGTGGCTCTTCTTCATCCGGCGCGCGCTGCGGCCCTTGGAAACTCTCACCCTCGCCGCCGAGCAATTGAACGTGGGCAACCTGCGTGAACCGCTCCCGCGCTCGGGCAATGAAGACGAGATTGACCGCCTCGCCCTCGTGTTGAACGCGGCCAAGGGGCGCCTGGATGATTCCTTTCAGCGCGTGCGCGAGTTCACCCTGCACGCTTCGCATGAACTCAAGACGCCGCTCACCATCATGCACGCCGGGCTGGAGACGGCCTTGCAGGAGGAGGGCGCGGCGCTCACCCCCGCGCAGCGCGAGCGCATCGGGCAGCAACTGGAGGAGGTGCAGCGCCTCTCGAAAATTGTCGATGGTCTCACCCTGCTGACCAAGGCCGACGCCGGACTCATCACCCTCCATCGCGAGCCGCTGCGGCTGGATGAACTGGTGCGCGAAACTTTCGAGGACGTGGAAATCCTCGCCCATCCCCAGCAAATTTCCGCTGAACTCACCGACTGCGACGCGGCCACTGTTTCCGGCGACCGCAATCGTCTGCGCCAGTTGCTCCTCAACCTCGCCGACAACGCCATCAAGTACAACCAGTCCGGCGGGCGCGTGACCCTGGCCTTGCGGCGGCAGGGCGCCACCGCCGAAATCACCATCACGAACACCGGTCCCGGCCTGCCGCCCGGTTCGGATGAGCGCGTCTTTGACCGGTTCTTCCGGGGCGACGCCTCGCACAACGGGGAGATTGATGGCTGCGGCCTCGGCCTGAGCATCGCCCGCTGCATCGTGCAACTGCACGGCGGGCAGATTGAATTCACCTCCGCGCTCGGCCGCGAGACCACAGTGCGGGTGCGGCTGCCCGGTGTGCCGACGGGGAAGGAACGGAACGAGACGGTTTCTGCCTGAACGGTCTGATTTGTCGTTTTTGCCCAGATTTCCCTGCGCGGACCAGGAATTGCCTCAAAACCCCTATTTCAAGCGTCTTCAGCTCGGAAAGGAATATTGTTTTTTCTTAAAACAGTGTCGTGCCGGCCCGGTACGACATCATTTGAGCCGGGAATGATACAGCGGCAGGCCGACCGGACATTACGGAGGGTCGGAGCAGTTGGAGCCGTCGGGTGAACAGTAGGGTGCGCGCCCTGCGCAGTGTGAGGGGGCTGCGGCGCAGTGTAGGGCGCGGGGCGCGCAATACTGCCGCGGCCGCGGGCAGTATGGCGCCGGGTGGACACATTACTGCGCGGACGGTCGAACGTATCAGGCCGGAGCGTCGTAGTACCACATCCCCCCGCGCGTGATGTAAGGCAGAGGTCACATTAGGTGATGCCTCACGCGAAGGACGCGAAGGAAAAAGAAGTCCCCCCTTCCCGGACATTGCGTGAGGCATTTCCCACAAGGGCGATTGGAGATTGAGTGTTGCCGGTTCCTTCTCCAACGTCTGCGCGTGGTGGAAATGAAACCGACCCTCCTCATTGTCGAGGACGAGAAAACTTCGCGCGACGGCCTGCGCGCCGCGCTCGAGGATCGTTACGATGTATATGCCGCTGAGGACGCCGCCGCCGCCACGCGTCTGCTCGAAGCGGAGTCGTTTGACGTGATGCTGACCGACTTCCGCCTGCCCAACGAGGACGGCATGAAGCTGATTCAACACGCCAAGACCCTGCCCAAGCCGCCGGTGTGCATCCTCATGACGGCCTACGGCTCGGAAGACTTGGCCGTGCAGGCCATGAAGGGAGGGGCGGATGATTATATCGCCAAGGGCCGCCTGCAAATCGACGAGCTGGAGATGCGCATCGCCCGCGCCCTCAAGCAGCGTCACTTGGAATTCGAGAACGTCACGCTCAAGCAGCGACTGCACACGCGCTTCGGGCTGGAGAACATCATTGGCCGCTCGCCCCCGATGGAGGAAGTGCTGGAACTGGTGCAGGCTGTGGCCCCCGCGCGCACGTCGGTCCTCATCCTCGGCGAAAGCGGCACGGGCAAGGAGCTGATCGCCAAGGCCATTCACCAGATCAGCCCGCGTCACGACGGGCCGATGGTCACGGTCCATTGCGCCGCCCTGTCGCCCACGCTGCTGGAGAGCGAGCTGTTCGGGCACGAGCGCGGGGCCTTCACCGGCGCGCAGGAAAGGCGCATCGGGCGCTTCGAGCAGGCGCAGGGCGGCACGCTGTTTCTGGACGAGATTGGCGAGATCGAACCCGCCACGCAGGTGAAGCTGCTGCGATTTTTAGGCGAAAGAACCTTTGAACGAGTTGGCTCGAACAAGACTCTGAGTGCCGACGTGCGGCTGGTCGCGGCCACGAACAAGAACCTGGAGCAGTTGGTCAAGGCCGGGACGTTCCGCGAGGATTTGTACTTCCGTCTGCGCGTGGTGGAAATCCTGATGCCCCCGCTGCGGGAGCGGAAGGGGGACATTCCGCTGCTCGTGCAAAGTTTTGTGAAAGAATTCGCCCGCGAAAACAGCAAGAACGTGAAGTCCGTCGCGCCCGAGGCGCTGGACGCGCTGCTGGCCTTCTCGTGGCCCGGCAACGTGCGCGAACTGCGCACCGCCCTCGAACATGCCGTGGTCCTGTGCCGCACGGACGTGATTGGCTGGCGCGATCTGCCAGCCAGCGTGCGGGCCAGCGGCACGGCGGCCCTGATGGTGAATGCGCCGATGGGACCGGGCGAATTGACGGTCAAGGAGGCGGAGAAACAATTGATGATCCGGGCTTTGAAAGAAACCAACGGCAACCGCACCACAGCGGCCCAGAAACTGGGCCTGAGCCGGCGCACCATGCACCGCCGGCTGCACACCTACCACTTGGAACATTTGTAATGGAGCACCTCTAAATGCTGGGCAGCCTACGATTGCAGGAGTGGATTCACCGGCTGGAAATGGGCGCGGGCGTGCGCTACCTGCGCTGGTTGCTGGTGGGAGTCGCCTTCGCCATGCTGGCGGTGGTGTATGATTCGCTCTGTTTCCGCAACTTCAACAACCCGGAAGCGATGGATGCCGGGCAACTGGGCCGCAACATCGCCCAAGGCCGGGGCTACACCACGTTCTTCGTGCGCCCCTTGAGCATCGGACTGACGCGCGACGCCCGGGATGATAAATCTTCGCTGCTCAAGGAAGGGCACCCCGACATTTCCAATCCCCCCGCCTATCCGCTGTTGCTGGCAGGGCTGTTCCGCATCACGCCCGTGCCCGGCGACTTGGGGAAAATCAAGGGCTACAACACGTACCCGCCGGAGATGTTCATGGCCATTATGAACCAGATGCTTCTGGGCTTGGGCGCACTTCTCGTCTTCGGGCTGGCCCGGCGGTGGTTCAACCTCACCGTGGCCTGGGTCTCGGCGCTGCTCTTCGTCCTCACGGAACTCTACTGGCGGTTCAGCATCTCCGGCTTGAGTACCGTGCTACTGATGGATTTGGTGCTGCTGCTGGCGTGGCTGTTGAACGGCTTTGAACAACGCGCGAGGGCCGGGGAAGCGGTGGGAAAATTATTTCCCGGACTCGCCACGATGGGGCTGGTGACGGGGCTGGTCCTGCTCACGCGCTACTCGGCGGGGTGGTTGATCGTGCCCCTGGCGGTGTTCGTCGGCGTGTGCGCGCTAGGACGGCGGATCGTTTCGCTGACGGTGCTGCTCGGGGCCTTCGCGCTGGTGGTGACGCCGTGGGTGGCGCGCAATGTGATGGCCAGCGGGCTGCCCTTCGGCACCGCCACC
>JAYVWQ010000299.1:0-3796 GCA_043785945.1 Akkermansia sp. | reverse complement strand
GTGGTCTCTTTGAGGATGCCTTGGAATTCCTCGCCCGACTTCGTCTCCACGATGGTTGTGCCGTAGCCAACCGCGATCGCCGCTGAAGGTTCGAGCACCGCACGGATCAATTCGCGCCGAGGGAACTTGTCGCCGGCCGCAAACAAGTCCGGCCCCGCCTTGCCGCTGCTGCCATCGACCGAATGACATTTCGCACACGCCGCCCGCTGCTCGTTGTTGAACAGCTCGCGCCCGCGCGCCGCATTCCCGTCGCGCCCCATCGCGAAGTCGCGATACTCACGGATTTGGCGCGCGGGGTCGGTGGGTGGATTTTGCTTGGGCAACTCGGCGGTCAGCGCAGAGCCGGCCAAGGCTAGGGTCAAGCAAGTTACGGAGAAGGCTGGGTTGTGCATTTGTTTATTGATCAAAGCGGCGGGATGCCCGCCAGCGCCGCATTCAGTCGATCCGTGGTGCCGTGCTGGGCGCACCAATTTTCGATATAAGCCATGTCGAGCGACTCCGGCCCCTGGACCGCGAGCACGTCGCGGGCGTCGTCCAGATCCTTGTTGCGTCCCCAGCGCAGCTTCTGCACCACGACGTTCTCGGGCGTGGGCAGCCAAGTGGTGCGGGCGATTTGATTTGAGAACATCTGTTTCTTGCGCGTGAACTGCGCCAGCACGAACGGATCATCAAACAGCTCGAATAATTCGACCTTGAGCGGCGCGCTTTGGCGGGTCACGCCCACGAGGCACCGTCCCCAGGTGAGAGTATCGAATTGAACCTGCGGATCGAATTCAACGATCGTTTGGAGTCTGGTCGCGACGCGGCGGATCGCATCGCCGCCCTTTAAGCTCAGGACCACGTCCACATCCTTGGTCGAACGCGGAATTCCATAAAAGCTGGTGGCAAACGCGCTGGTGACCATGTGGTCCACCGCTTCGGTACTGCACGCATCGACGACCGCCGTGGCAAGTTCTTCGACGGTCATTGGGTGCCGGGTTTGGTGTTCACGAAACGTCCCTCGTCATGCATCCGATCCAGTCGCGCGAGCCGACGGCGGACTTCCTGCCAACCGAGTTCTGCATCAGTCGTGCCCATCTGCCACATCGCGCCCTCGTGCATCCGGGCGAACACTCCGTTGGTGAGTTCCAATGCATCCGCCAACCGCTGCTCTACGGTCATCTTGCGGGCGCGCAAAATTCGCTCGCGGTAAATCTCGTCTTGCAGCGCCTTCAACGCGGTTGGGTCGTCATGAATGTTGGCCATGCGGGGAGAAGCTATCGAAACCGCCGCGCCAACGCAACGAGTGCGCAAGCGGGTGGGCGGACGATGGGCTTTGTTCTTGTCCAGGGCTGCCCGCAAGGACATGCTATCTGACACTGTGAAACGACCCATTCCCATCGGTCTTTGCCGCGTGGCGGCGAGCATGATTCGCCGGGGAATTCGTTGCCTCTTTTCGTCACTACTGATCGCGAAGGCGTTCACTTCCGCCGCAGCGCAACAACCCTCTCCGTTGGCCGCGCCGGTAAAATCAGTCGTGAACCAGTATTGCGTCACCTGCCACGATGCGGACGTGAAGAAGGGTGGGCTCGATTTGGAGCGCCTCAGTCGCGATGGCGTCACGGAGCATTCCGATGAGTGGGAAAAGGTCATTCGCAAAATGCGCGCGCGGCAGATGCCTCCCATCGGCAAGGAGCGGCCGACGGACAAAAATTACGATGAAGTCGTAGGCAAACTGGCCTCCACGCTCGACCGAGCGGCGTTGAAGAATCCGACCCCCGGACGCACCGAAACTTTCCGCCGGCTCAACCGCACTGAGTATCAGAATGTGATTCGCGATCTGCTCGTGCTGGACATTGACGCGGCGGCGCTGCTGCCCAAGGACGATGCCAGTCATGGCTTCGACAACGTGACGGTCGGCGAACTGTCGCCCACCCTGCTGAACCGCTACATCTCCGCCGCCGAAAAGATCAGCCGCCTCGCCATTGGTGCGCCGTATCGCCAGCCGGGCGGCGACACCTATCGGCTCCCGCCTGATCTCACGCAGGAGGATCACGTCGAGGGGCTGCCGCCCGGCACGCGTGGCGGCGTGTTGCTCGCCCACACGTTCCCGCGCGATGGCGAGTATGAGATTCAGATTCGCCTGACGCGTGATCGCAACGAGGAGATCGAAGGCTTGCGCGAGCCGCACGAGGTCGAGGTGTTGGTGGATCGTGAACGGGTCAAGGCGTTCACCGTCGCGCCGCCGAAGGGCGACAAGAATTTCGAGAAGGTGGACGCGCATCTGAAAGTGCGCGTGCCGGTCACGGCGGGGCCGCATCAGGTCGGCATCACGTTCCTGAAAAATCCCTCCTCGCTCCTCGAAACCAAGCGCCAGCCCTATCTGGCCCGCTACAACATGCACCGGCACCCGCGCCTCGGGCCGGCCATTTACCAGGTCTCGATCAACGGCCCTTACGACTCGAACGCCCCCGGCGACACGCCGAGCCGCCGCCGGATTTTTGTGAGTCAGCCCACGAAGCCGGGCGAGGAGGACGCCTGCGCCGAGAAGATTCTCGCCACGCTCACACGCCGCGCCTACCGCCGTCCGATTACCCAAGCAGACCTTCAGAAGCCGATGGAGTTCTATCGCCGCGCGAAAGCCGAGCATGGTTTTGAGGCCGGCATCGAGGCCGCGCTGAACGCCGTGCTCGTCAACCCGGAGTTCCTCTTCCGCATCGAGCGCGATCTCGACGGCGTCGCGCCCGGTGTGGCGTATCGCGTCAACGATCTGGTGCTCGCGTCACGCCTCTCGTTCTTTCTCTGGAGCAGCATTCCGGATGACGAATTGCTCGTGACCGCCGAGCGCGGCGAACTGCACAAGCCCCGCGTGCTGGAGAAACAAGTCCGCCGGATGCTCGCGGACAAACGTGCGGAAAATTTCGCCAGCAACTTCGCCGGGCAGTGGCTGCACCTGCGCAACCTCGAATCCTTCACGCCCGACCTCCGGCTCTTTCCCGACTTCGATGACAACTTGCGCCAGTCCTTCCGCCGCGAAACCGAACTGCACTTTGAGACGATGCTGCGCGAAGACCGCAGCGTGCTCGATCTGCTGCGCGCCAACTACACCTTCCTGAACGAACGGCTCGCGAAGCACTACGGAATTCCCAACGTCTATGGCAGCCAGTTTCGCCGCGTCGCCCTGGACAAGAACAGCGAGCGCGGCGGATTGCTGCGACAGGGCAGCGTGCTCACGGTGACGTCCTACGCCACGCGCACTTCGCCGGTGATTCGCGGGAATTGGATTCTCGGAAATCTCCTTGGCACTCCGCCGCCACCGCCGCCTGCGAACGTGCCCAACCTGAAGGAGAACACCGTCTCTGATTCGTTGCCGATGCGCGCGCGCCTCGCCGAGCATCGTGCCAACGCCGCGTGCGCGAGCTGCCACAACCTGATGGACCCCGTCGGCTTCGCGCTGGAAAATTTCGACGCCATCGGCCGCTGGCGCACCATTGAGGACGGCCAGCCTATCGACGTGACCGGCGGCTTGCCCGACGGCAGCAAGTTCGCCGGCGTGGCCGGACTCGAAGCGGGCCTGCTCAAACACCCCGACCAGTTCGTCAGCACGCTCACGGAGAAGCTGCTCGTTTTCGCGTTGGGTCGCGGTGTCGAGCCGTCCGACGCGCCGGCCGTCCGCAAAATTGTCCGCGAGGCGCAGGCGAATGACTTTCGCTTCTCGTCCGTCATAGTTGGCATCGTCAACAGCGTCCCGTTCACCATGAGGAAAGCATCATCGGATAATCAGTAATAGGACAACTCGTGGACAAACCCAGCCTTA
>JAYVWQ010000298.1:0-12119 GCA_043785945.1 Akkermansia sp. | reverse complement strand
CGTTCGTGCGAGCAATGACGTTCGCCCGCGCGTCGTAAGCGAACAGCGTCCTCCACCCCAGCGGCTCGGTGACGCTCGTGCGGTTGCCAGCATCGTCGTAGGTGTAACTCGTGGTGTTGGTGAGCGGGTCTTGCTGCGCGAGGATGCGGCCCTTGCGGTCGTACGTCTCCACCCAGGAGTTCGTGGCCGGATCGATGCGCGTGACCTGCCGTTTGCCCGGCACGCCGTAGCGCGTTTGCGTCGCCCGTCCCAGCGCATCCATCTCGTTCGTCTTGCGTCCATACTTGTCGTAGCGAACCAGCATGTTCGTGACGCCGCGCGGATCGATGATGCGTTCGAGCAATCCGTTCGTGGCGTTGTAGCCGAACTGCCAAGTGGTGTTGATGCTCGCGTAAAGGCCGGTCGTGTTGGTGATCGATTTGGAGATGAGCCGGTTGGTGGCGTCGTAATTAAAATTCATCCGCCACGCGCCAAAGGTGACATCGTTCAGCAGGCTGCCGTTGTAGTTGAACTGGTGAACACCGCCCGCGCTGTCAATGACCTGGGAAATGGTTTCGCTGTTGTCATCCCACACGATCTGCACGCGGTTGCTGTGGAAATCCTGAATTTCGTAGAGCCTGCCGCCCAGCGTCTGTCCGTCGGTGAGCGGTCGGAAGCGGTAGATCAGGCGCTCGGGCGTCGTCCATTCGATGATGCTGCCGAGCAGCGGCTGGCTGAGTTCGCCGCGATATTCTTTGTGGCGGGTTCGGTAAAGGCCATTGGTCAGAAACCAGGTGTCGATGGCTCCGTTCCAATGAATCAAACGCAGCTCGGTGGGATGATCCGTGTCGGGGAGAACGCGAGCCTCAAAGGTATGCCTCCAGCCCGGACTCAAATAGGGGCCCACATACGGGTCGAGCGCACCCACCGAGCCGCCAGACGACGCCAGACGACGCCAGCGCGCTGCTGTAGCCAAAGCGAAAATCGAAAGCCACGCCGGGCACGGGCCGGGCGAACGCGGTCTGCTCCCACGAGAACGAACCGGACAGCGGCGTCAGCGCCTGCTCGCCGTGGTTCTTGCGTGTGTCAAAGGCCGACTGTTCCCCGCCGCGATCGGTTTCCTCGAATTCGATGGCGGACGCGCCCGGCCCCGCCGGGACGCCGGGCGTGGTCGCCGGGGGCGCGTTGGTGGCGAAGTTCTTGTAGTAGTCGGCTTGATTAGTGGAGAACCCGAGCTTGTAGTAGCCGCGCAGGCCGGGGCGGGCGGCCTGTTCCTGGAACATGCGGTCAAACACGTTCGCGCCCGTGAGTTCGGTCTGGTAAATCGCGACCTCCTGAATGTCGCCCCAAAAATACTTTCCATTGCCCAGTCCGCCGATGGAAACCCCGCCTGGATTGGCGACGGTGCCAACGTCAAAATTTTCATCGAACACCTCGCGACCGTCGGCGTAGCCGCGATACTGATTGTTCCGGCGCGTGACCGCGACGTGATACCAGCGCTCCAAATAAGGCTGCTGGATAAGCCGGTTCGTGAAGGTGCCGCCACTCCCACGCGCGACGAACTCCAACTCGCCGGTGAAAATGTTGAAGCGAATGAGATAAGCCATCGGATCGGACTCCGTGCCGCCAACACGGTTCGCCAGCACGACCATGTTTTCCGAGAGGTTGGTGCCCGTGGGGATGGCAATCTTCAACCAGCAGGAGACGGAAAGCTGGTTGTTGCTGACCGTGAGTGCGCCGCCGGGGTCGCCGATTTCAACCCGCGCATTACCAGCGAACGTCGCCGCGAAGGAGGGAGACGACAGCAAAACAACGACGAGGCCGAGGGCGAGAAGCATTTTCGTTGTGGCGCGTGGTTTCACGGGAGTGTTGGGCGGGCGGAGAGTGTCAGAATCCGACTGGGCGGCAACTTTAATTTTCTGATTAAAACCGAAGTTTCACTCACCTGTGATACTCCGCCCGTGCCACCGTCCAGACCACCACCTCCTCGGCTCCAGCCTGGAAGAGCAGCTTGGCGCAGGCGCTCGTCGTCGCGCCGGTGGTGAACACATCGTCGATCAAAACAAACCGCTGCCCGTTGAGCTTGTCGTCCGTCCGGAGCGCGAAGGCCCGGCGCATGTTGTCCGCACGCTGCGTCCGCGAAAGGCGCGTCTGGCTCGGTGTCAACAGGACGCGCTTGAGCAGACGCGTGTTGACCGGCACGCCCACGCCCGCCCCGAGACGGCGGGCCAGGCGCTCGGCCTGATTGAAGCCACGCTCGCGCTGCTTGACCGGGTGGAGCGGCACCGGGAGCAGCGCATCCCAACGCGAGTTCAGAAACCACTCACGCGCCCCCGGCACAAACAGGTCGGTGAGAAACTCCTCAAACCAAAGCTGCCCGTCATATTTGTAGCGATGAATCGCTTCCAGCACCGGCCCGCGCGCCGTCACCGCCGAGCGCGCGGAGGTGAAGTGCAGTTCCATCTCATCGCAGTTCGCGCAGACAAAAGTCCCGGTGATGTCCCCTTCGAACGGCAGCCCGCAGCGGTCGCAGAATGGAGCCTCGATGAAGCGCACGGCGGCCCGGCAATCATCACAAACATAACCCTGGCGCTTCACCGCACGTTGAGCGCGGCACAACTGGCACACGTCGGGGTAGATGAAACTCAGCGCGGCATTCCCCCATGACTTGAGCTTGGCAGGCAGCAGGTTGGACATGGGCCAAAGCTAAAAAACGGCCGCGCCGCCGCCAAGTGTTTATCTTTTGCCTCACCCTTGGGCGCGTGCTACATAACCGCGCCCCATGGCTCTGGAACCTTTCGACTTCGACACCGCGCCCGCGCCGCCGCCCGGCCCTTTCGGACGCTTCTATCTGCACGAGATGATCAATCGCGGCGGCATGGCGGAAATCTGGCTGGCCACCGATGCCGAGGGGAAAAACTTTGCCCTCCGCCGCTCGCACCGGACGGGCACCTTTGATTTCACCTCCAAGAAGCAGTTCCTGCGCGGCTGCGAAATCCTTTCCAAGATTCACAACCACGAGTTCGTCATCGGCTACGTGGAGCACGGCAAGATCGACGGGGCGCTCTACCTGCTCATGGAATACGTGGAGGGCGCGAACCTGAAAATTCTCCACGCCCGCGACGACGCGGTGCTGCAACAATACGTCGGCAACATCCTCATCGACATGGCCGTGGCTCTGGAGCATGTCCATGACAGCGGGTTCATGCACCTCGACTTCAAGCCGGAGAACGTGATGGTTTCGCGCAACGGCAACGTGCGCCTCATCGACTTCGACCTCGCACTGCCTATTCCGAAGGTGCCGATTAAGTTGTCCAAGAATCCCGGCACGCCCTCCTACATGGCGCCGGAGCAATTGCGCCGCCTGGGCATTGATCATCGCGTGGATATTTTTTCTTACGGCGTGGCTGCATATGAACTGCTGACCGGTCGCAAACCCTTCCCCGGTGAGACGCCCGAGGAAGTATTGCGTCAGCAGTTGGACATGCACTTCATGCCCGCGCCGCGCGACCTGAATCCCGAAATCCCGCCCGCCCTGGAGCGCACCCTCCTCAAGTGCCTCGAACGCGATCCGAACAAGCGCCATCCGATCATGAGCACGCTCGTGCTGGAGTTGAAGAGCGCGCTCTACGTGTAGTCCCTCGCCCTGCGGCCGCGGGCCAAGCCCTGACCCACAAACACATTCTCCGCGAGGTCTGGGGATCGAACAGCGTGGAGCAGACGCATTACCGCCAAGTGTACCAGGCGCACTTGCGGGAGAAGCTGGAAGTCGATCCGGCCAGCCCGAAACATTTCATCACCGAGTCGGACGTGGGTTATCGGTTGGTTGAGTGAACATCGCGATTGATAGAAGCGCTCCGTTCCGAAACAATCATCGCATGATTCGACAGGCAAAAAGTTCAAAGACGCTCAAAGTCCTGGACACTTTTGCCGGTGCGGGCGGCTTCAGCCTGGGCTTTCAGCTTGCTGGCTTCGAGGTGGTCGGCGCCATTGAGCGGGACAAGTGGGCCTGCGAGACATTCGCCTTCAACCATCCTGGGGCGACCACCCTTCATCGCAGTATCACCGACGTTTCCGATGAGGAGTTGAAAGAGCTTTTTGCGTCTGAGAAGCCAGACATCGTGGTCGGCGGACCACCATGCCAGGGGTTTTCCATCGCGAACAAGAAGAGCGGCGACCCGAAGGATCCTCGCAATTCCTTGTTCCGGGAGTTTCTCCGAGTGGGAGCGGCCCTCCAGCCTGAAATAATGGTGATGGAAAATGTCCCGAATCTTTGCGCGGCCCGGACGGCCTCGGGGGAAAGCGTGCTGGAGATTATTAAGCAGAGCCTCGATGAACTCGGCTACCATGCGTATTCCACGATCCTGCACGCGACTTCGTTCGGCGTTCCGCAGATGCGTCAGCGTTTGTTCGTTATCGGATCGCGCTTTCCGCTGACCTCCCCATTCCCAACCCCAACTCACCAAGTCGGGCAACATGGAGACCAGTTGTTTTTCGACGGTGCCTTGCCACCGTGCTCGACCCTCTGGGACGCGATTTCTGACATGCCACCGCTGGAAGCCGGCGAAGGAGCCGAAGAAGCACCCTACTCGTCAGCACCCAATACTGATTACCAAAGAATGCTCCGTGACGGTTCCACCTCCGTCTTCAACCACAAGGCGATGTGCCACACCAAACGCATCGTGGAACGCTTCAAGTCGATGAAGTGCGGGGACACGATCAACGATGTCCCGGAACATTTGAAACCGAGGAAGCGCAATTCGTCGGAGATTGCCACGGAGGCTTACGACCAGAACAATCGGCGGATGCACCCGGAGCGCCAGTGCCACACCGTCCCCGCCTCCTTTTACGCCAACTTCGTCCACCCGTTTCAGCACCGGAACTTTACGGCTCGGGAAGGGGCGCGAATCCAGTCCTTCCCCGACCGGTTCAGGTTTTTGGGCAAGCCCACCGTGGTCAGCCACAAACTTCTGGCCCGCGAAGACCGAGACGAAGAGCTGCACCTCTGCCAATACAATCAAATTGGAAATGCCGTTCCGCCGCTCCTCGCTCGCGCGGTCGCCCGCAATCTCAAACAACAACTCGAAAGCCACCAAAATGTTTGTTCACGGAAACAACCTCGAACAGAAAGAAGCGCACCCGACCAAGTATCGCGACGAAGAGTCCCGGCAATTTCTGGTGGAACTACACGCGCATTACGATGCTTGGCGACTAGCTAATCAGGCGCTCCTCGGTCCGATGGAAAAACACCTCTGACGAGCAGGCTGCCCGGTCTGACCAGAAGAATGAAGAAGTAGTTCGTTTCGCGATCTTGCTATGCGTTTGCTTGAGCATCTGGAGGCTCAGGGGCGGGCGCAGAATCGGTGGTCGTAGCTGGCGTTTCAGATTGTGCTGATTCGGCGTTGGATTCTTTGGAAGCGGTAGCGCGCAGCGATTTGCCAGCGGAACGAGAAATCTTCTTTCGAGCCTCTTCGGCTTTGTCGCCCTCCACTACTTCGCGCTTCACAACCTCGTTCAGAAGGACGGCGCGAATCTGCTCAATGTCGATGCGAACGTCTGGCGACACGCGGCGCAATTCACGCCGGACAACCTCCAGCACGGGGTCGGAGAGAACCATCGCACCAAGGAAGAATCGGCTGAGAGCCTGTTTCTGGGTGTGGAAGTCGCCAAGCGCCGAACGCTGCCAGCCCTCCTTGCACCAAAGGTAAAGCGTTTCAATGTCGCTCTCGGACTTCGGGTTTAGCGTCAAGAAATCAATGTCCACAACAAGTTCCTGAGCGATAGGGCGGCTAAAAACCACATGATAAACACACCACCGGATGCCATTGGTCAGAAGCACCCAGTCCACGCCTTGGTTGGCGGCGTAGTCCACTGCTTGCTTGGAATGTGATTCCTTTAATTCAAGGCCGATAGCCTTGACCTCGACGAGCGTGGCGAGCACTGCCTCGATCTTGATGGCGAGGTCGCAGTAAGTACCGCGAATGGCAAACTCGGAAGTCAGCTCGGAATACTTATCGTAGCCGAAGACGTCAGCGAGCATGTCCTTGACGATGGTTACGGTGTCGGTTTCACCCACGTCGCGAGCCTTGGCAGCAGCGAGGATGGGTTGGAAACGCTTGATGCCGGCGACGAGTCGCTCTGCTACTTTTTTGGGAACGGATGCCATAATTGGTGTGTTGAAATGCTTGTTGAATCAGAGCGCGTTGCGAAGGCCAAACGAACAGTCATTCGTTCGCAGCTTGCGATTAAGCACGTTCGGGGAAGGCGCGTTCATGGGCCGGAGTGTAGGCAGGGCCATCGGACTGTCGAGCGCGTTTAGGCGAGCGTCGCTATGAGCTTTGCGGCCCGTCCGACATTCCTGAATCCCAACGGGATTCCAGCACTCAGCCCAGGGTTGGCGCGCCGGGCGCCTACCCTGGGTCATCGGTCCGAATGATTTTCAACCCCAACGGGGTTGCAGCATTGCTCGGTTCAGCGGGCTGCAACCCTTTCAGGGTTGGGGAATTTTTTTTGGTGACCTGATCCCAGGGTAGCTCCTTCGTCGCAACCGCTGGGCTGAGTGCTGGAATCCCGTTGGGATTCTGGAAAGCGCCGAGCTGACCGCGCGTCACTCCAATCCCGCCGCCATGACATTCGCCACCGTGTTGCGGATGTTGCTGCCGCGCAGTTGGCCGCTGGCCACTTTTCCTTCCGCGTCGATGAGCACACAGGCGCTGTTGCCGTTGATGCCGAAAAGACCGGGCACGGGCGTCTGGTCCCATTGACCGAGATAGGTTTGCGTCCACGTCATGGCCTGGCTTTTGACGAACTGCTGCGCGCCTATCGCATCGGTATCGAGATTGAAGCCGAGGATGACGAGCTTGCCCGCGCTGCCGTAGGTGGTCTGAAATTCCTTGAGCACCTGCATGTCGTAGCTGCTGTAGCCGAGGCTCAAACCCCAGAAGTGAAGGAGCACGGGCTGGCCTTTGAAGTCGGAAATCTTGATCGCCTTGCCGTCGGCGGTCTTGGCCTCGAAGGGCGGGACCGGTTTGCCAATCTTCACGCGCGCGCGAATGGTCACCGGCAGCTCGCCAAGGTCGAAGGTCTCGTTCAGCTTCGCCGTCTTGTCGTCGGGAATGATGACCTCCTTGTTCAGCGAGCCGATGGAGCGGCGGTTGTAATACTCGTCCTCGGGGTCGGTGAAATTGAGCGCGAGGTTGTAGCGACCGGGCGGAATGTTGTCGGCGCGGAAGGTGCCGTTGGTCTCGAAGAGCAGCACGTAAATGCGTTCGGCGCGCTGGCGGGCGCGCATGGCCTCGACGGTCATCGGTGGGGCGGCCGGCCCGTTGAATCCGCTGAAAAAAACGAGCGGCTGGGGCTGGGCCGCGCGGTTGTTGGTTGGCTGCACGGCGTCCCCCGGCAACACCAGCACGAGGCGATGCACGTCCTGTTTCCAATCCACGTCGGAGGCATCGCCGCCGAGAATTTTCACCCGGCCGGTCACGCGCCGTCCGGTGCCGCCGAGCGTGGCGGTCGCGGTCTCGCCCGGCTTCACGGCCACGAGCTGGCCGTGGCTCCAGGCGGAGTTGCCATCGCGGTCGTCCTTGAAGTGATATTCCAGCGCGAGCCGATGTTCGCCGGGGGGAACTTTCTCGAAGATGAAATTACCCGCCGCATCGGGGTCCGCTTTCAACGAAAAGGAGAAACCCGCCGCACGGCCATTGCCGTCACTGTCCATGACCATCTCGGAGTTGCTTTGCAGCCGCAGCGTTTCATCCGTGCCGGGCTGGTCGCCAACGCGCATCAGGCCCTTCACGCCGCCCCATTTCTGCAAGGTGATTTTGCCGCCCTGCAACACGTCCGCCACTTTCGCCTCGCCGAAGCCCGACTCGTGGCTCACGAAAATCTTCTCCGGCGCGAGCTTGGGCGTGAACTCGAAACGCCCCTGCGCGTCACTGCGCACCAGGTCGCTGCTGCCGCCGCTGCCGCGCACCTGCCCGGACTGGTCGAGGTAGGCGCTGTCGCCCTTCTCGACGATGACGAGCGTCGCCGCTGCGGCCGGCGAACCGTCAGGCAGCAACACCAGACCGCTCACGCCGCGGCCCTTCTTGAGCGCAAAATCATTCGTGTACGAATCCATGCCGGCGAACGCGCGGGAGACTTGCGGCTCATAGCCGGGCGCTTCCACCAGCACGCGGGCCTCGGGCTGGAAGTAGTAGGAACTTATGCGCAGCGCGTATTCGCCGCCGGAACCGCGTGCGCTTTCCGACCGTTCCCAGCGGGTCTGCACTTCGCCTTGGGAATACTTTCGTCCGGGGATCACGGTGAACGACTCGATGGGCTTCTTCGTTTCGGCATCGAAGACTTTTCCATACACGCCCGGCGTGCGGTTCATGGTGATCACGATCGTGTTCATCGCGCCGCCGAGGGAATGGCTCGTGTTGTTGTAATTCGTCTTGCTGAGATAAAACGTGACCTGTTCGGATGGAGCGCCCGTCCAGATGAACGTCCCCTCCGCGTCGGTAAGCGCCTGAAACTTCAGCAGGTCGCTGGTGCCGTTCCAGTTGTCGAGGCGCACCCGCGCGCCGCTCACCGGGAGCGCATTCCGGTCCTGCACGCGCCCGCGCAAGACACGCGGAGCCGCCAGCGCGAGGGAGAGCGGCGGCATTCCCGCCGCGACACTCACGCTGCGGGAGAGCGGCGCAAACCCGTCGCGAATAACGATGACCGAGGCCGGTCCCGGCTCTCCCAAGCGCGTCTGAAAACGCCCCTTGGTGTCGGTGCGCAAATACTTCCGCTCGCCCGTCGGACGCTGAACAATTACTTCGGCGGAGGGAACGGGCTGGCCCTGCGCGTCCGCCAGGGTGCCTTCCAGCAGGATCGCGGGCTGCAAGATCATCTCGGCGCTGGCGGAGAGCAGCGCGTTGGAGGTGAGGAGCGAAGTTGCTCCCGCGCCGCCCGGCCCCGCACGCCGCGTGGTGATCGGGACCAGCGTGCCGTCGGGCTGCTGGCGATACGTGACCGCAGGCGCGGCGGTGCGAGTCGTGGTGAGGCTGGCCGTGCTGTTCGGTGGTGGCGCGAAGCCCGCCGTCACGTACTGCGCCGCGCGATACTCGGGATGCACGACTTGAAAACTGAACCCCGTTAAATCCGCCGGGGCGCTCTGGCTCGTCCATTTGCCATCCGCACTCGTGGTCACCGCGTCGTAATCCGTCCGCGTGTAATGATGCGGACTGAGCCGTGTGACTTGGTGGATGATCACCTGCGCGCCGGCCACGGGTTTGCCATCCGCCGCCTGCACCACGCCACCGATGGTCGAGCCGCGCGCGAGGGCCACGGTGTATTGGCCGGTGAAGCGGCTCACGTTGGTCCGCGATTCCGTGACCACGACGGGCCGGCGTCCGGGCGCATGAACCCAGAGGCTCACGCCCACGGCGTGCGGCGGCGGATACGGCAGGCGCAGCTCGCCCAGGGCGTCGGCGTTCGTGCCGCCGAAGTAGAACGACTCCTTGTCGTCCGTGATGGCCAGGCTGGCTTGGGCGTTGGTGAGCGGTGCGCCAGTTTCGGCATCGGTGACGCGCACGGAAAGTTCGCCGCGATAAACGGTGTCGGGAAATTCGCGCAAATCCCGCACCGGCTTCCGCGCGGAGGGTGGACGATTCGCCGCCAGTCCCGACTCCGCGCCCTCGACCGTGATGGCGGCGATGAACGGCGTGGCGTGACTGAACAGGGACACGACGTCGAGATGCGTGATGACCTCGGTGGGCCGGGGATTTTCCAGCGCGGTTTGAAAGAGCCGCAGGCTGGAACCGCGACGATCATCCGTCTCGGCCCAGGCTTCCTGCGAATTGAGATCGAACAGACCGGCGCGTTTCTCCAGACGGGGCGCGATCCAGGCGCGGGCGTGAACGCCGTAGCCGAGGCGAATCGTGGCCTCGCCGCCGTTCGCGTAGTGGAAAACGATTTTTGCCAGCGGCGTGCCGTCCTTCTCCGTGAACGTCGTGGCGTGCAGCAGGTGAATGCGTTTGCTCACACGACCAATCGGAATACCGGTCACGGACGGAGGAAAGAAGTCGCCCACGCGCGCCGCCTCGACACCCGTGACCACGACCGGCAACGCCACGCGAAAGGGCACGCCATGAAAACGCGACTCGCCTTTGGGCAGCGAGGAGAACGACCGCGCCGCCGGTTCCTCCGTCCCTAGCGCGAACGGCGTCAGGTCCACGAGGCTAAATCCTTTGGGCATCGCCTCGGCACCACCAGCCTCCGCGCCCACGCCGCACAGCACCGCGAGGAGCAGCATCAGCACCGCGCCCGGCCGGCGTCTGGCGGTTCGAAGTGGGGGCAACTTTGTTGTGAGATAAGCGTTCATCCAGTTGTGCGTTCTGTCAGGGACGGGAAAAGGCTAGGCGATGCTCAAACATTTTACATCTCAATCCTGCGGAAGCTGGAAATCGAAGAGTGTCTCGCGAAGCAGACGAAGGGGGCGAAGATGCGCAGACTGGCTGGGCGACCAACCTCTGCGGCCTTCGATCCCTGCGCGGTCTGCGCGAGACATTCTGCTTTATCGCTTCTTTACACATTTCCGTTTGCCAGACGCGGCGGGTTTCCAGATTCTCTCCGCGTCACCAGAAACCCCACGGCATGTCTGATATGAATCTACGCTGGCATCAACACCGGAAGCAGGCCGCCCGTTGCGCGGCTCTGTTGGTTTTATGGCTGCTCGTCCCGCCCGCCTTGCCGGCCAAGGAACCGAAGGACGCACCGAGCCTCATCGGCTTCTTCCCCGTCGGCGGCGCCTATGCCACCAACGTCACGGTGCGCCTCACCGCCCCCGAGGGCGCGACGCTGCGCTACACCCTAGAAGGCGGCGAGCCGGATGAAACTTCCCCCGCCTACGCCGCGCCGCTGCTCATCACGAACACCGTGCTCGTCCGCGTGAAGTTGTTTTCCAAAGACGCTTCACCGGGCGCGACGCGCGCCGAGGTGTTCACGCTGCTCGACGATGACCTCGCGAAGTTCACCTCCAATCTCCCGCTCGTGATCGTGAATTCGTTCGGCACCAATCTCAGCCGCGAATCGCGCGTCGAGGGCGCGGTGCAGTTCGTGGAGGCGGGCCGGGAACGCGCGGCGCTCACGCAGTCCCACAGCTTTTCGGGACGCGCCCTGCTCAATGTGCGCGGGCGCGCTTCGCTGCGTTATCCCAAAAACTCCTTCACTGTAAAGACCATCGACGCCACGGGTGATGCGGCGGCGGTGTCGCTGCTCGGTCTGCCGGCGGACAGCGACTGGGTGCTCTATGCCCCCTACCCTGACAAGGCACTGTTGCGCGACGTGCTCGCCTACGAATTGCACGCCGACATGGGCCACTGGGCGCCGCGCTCGCGCTTCGTCGAGGTGTTCATCAATCGCACCGGCGGCAAGCTCGCGCGCCGCGACTACGCGGGCGTGTATGTGCTGGAGGAACGCGTCAAGCGCGGCCACGACCGCGTGGACCTGGCCAAGCTCAAGCCGGATGATGTGGCGGAGCCGGACGTGACCGGCGGCTATATTTTCAAGAAGGACCACACCGACTCCGGGGGCGGGCCAATGGGCGGTGAAGGTTACGGCGCAGGCGTGGTCTCGCAGAATACGCGCGCCGGCTTTCCCACCCGCCCTGGTGGTTTTCCCGGCGACCCGAAAGGTTTCCTCCTTCCCGCCACCACGACCCGCAGCTACGGTTCCGGTTCCAGCAGCCGCAGCCGGGTCACGCCCGTTCACACGAACCACCTGGGCTTTGCTTCCACCCGCCTGCCCGCCGCGAACCGCGACGACTCCGACTCGGTGAAGGACGAGGAATACTTCCGCACCACACGCACCAACCAGTTCTACTTCGTGGAGCCGGACGCGGATGAAATCACCGCCGTGCAAAAGGCGTGGTTGAAGAACCATCTCAATCAACTCGAAGCCGCGCTCTACGGGCCGGACTTCCGCGATCCGGCCAAGGGCTATCGTCCTTTCATCGATGTGGATTCCTTCATCGACTACCACCTGCTCACCGAGATGACGAAGAACGTGGATGGCTTCCGCTTCTCCGTTTTTTATCACAAGGATCGCGGCGGCAAGGTGCGGGCGGACCCGGTGTGGGATTGGAATCTGAGCTTCGGCAACGCCAACGGCAA